>NZ_JRJY01000070.1:85826-108558 GCF_000801015.1 Aeromonas sp. ZOR0001
TCGATCAGTTGCCGGGTTATTTTGGTCACGCTGGCCGGGGCCAGCTGACTCAACTCGGCAATCTTGACCCGGGAGATGGGGCCTTGCAGGTCGATGAGCCGATACACGGCTGCACTGTTGACCTGCTTGATAAGATCTACGTTTGCTATTTGTCCGCCAGTCATGATGTCACTGTTGTGTGTAGTGTCCGTTAACCACGGTCCCACGGACCGTGAAGTCCTGATCGAAGACAGTGAGGTTGGCTACTTTACCGACCTGGATACTACCGAGACGTGAGTCCCATCCAATGGCGCGAGCGGGGTAGAGGCTGGCCATTCTCAGTGCTTCATCGAGCGGTAATCCGACCTGCTTGACCAGATTTTCCACCCCCTCAATCATGGTGAGGGAGGAACCGCCGAGTGTACCATTCTCGTCGACACACTGACCATCGCGTAAAAAGACGGTGGTGCCACAAAAATCAAATTTCTCAAAGCCTTCCGGTGCACCGGCTGCCGCGGTGGCATCGGTGACCAGCACCAGTCGCTCCCCCAGCGCCTTGTGAGCCAGACGCACGTTGGCCCAGTGCACATGGTGGCCATCGACGATGATGCCCGCATAAACATCTTTGCGATCGTAGATGGCGCCCACGACGCCCGGCTCGCGACCGTTGAGGGTCGGAGTCATGGCGTTGTAGAGGTGGGTCGCAAAGCGAATACCGTTATCGAACCCGGCCATGGCCTGATCGTAACTGGCGGCAGTGTGACCGGCCGAGACCAGAATGCCCGCTTCCACCAGACGGCGGATATGGGCCGGCTCGTTGCGCTCCGGGGCCAGGGTGATCTTGGTGATGGCATCCGAGTTGGCGCAGAAGAAGTCGATCATCTCGTCCGCTGGCTGGCGAATTTGCGCGGCAGGGTGGATCCCCTTGCGCTTGAGGTTGGTGTAAGGCCCTTCCAGATGGACGCCCAGCACCTCGTTGGGGTGTGCCGCCATGTAGTCACGGGTCACCGCAACGGCCTGCTTCATGTCGGCATCCGGACTGGTGATCAGGGTCGGCAGGAAGCTGGTGGTACCGGATTTGAGGTTGGCCGCCTGCATGGTTGCCAGGGTCTCGACCGTGATGTCGGTGTTGAACATCACACCGCCACAGCCGTTGAGCTGCACGTCGATAAAACCGGCAGTCAGGTTGGCGCCTTTGAGGTCAATCAGCTCGATGCCTGCAGGCAGTTCGGCCAGGTGAGAGATGGCGACAATCTTGTCGCCCTCGATAAGCACCCCGTAGCCGGTCAGCACGCAGCTGCCGGTGTAGAGGGTACAGTTGGTCAATGCGTACATGACGACTCCTTACAGACGGCCGATGTTGGCGGCTTCCAGCTGCTGGAAGTAGCGAACGGTCTTGACCTTGAGCTCCATGGTGGAGGGCTCGTCGCACACCATCATTCCCTTCGGATGCAGTTGCAGGGTGGAGATGGTCCACATGTGGTTGACGCTGCCTTCCACGGCGGCCTGCAGGGCCAGTGCCTTGCCGTGACCGGTGACCAGGATCATGATCTCTTCCGCATCCATCAGGGTGCCGACACCCACGGTCAGGGCCAGTTTGGGCACCTGCTCCATGTCGCCACCGAAGAAGCGGGAGTTGGCGATACGGGTATCTTCGGTCAGGGTCTTGACCCGGGTGCGGGAGGAGAGGGAAGAAGCCGGCTCGTTGAATGCGATGTGGCCGTCGTTACCCACGCCACCCATGAACAGGTGGATCTTGCCGTAGGACTTGATCTTGTCTTCGTAGCGCTTGCACTCGGCCACCAGATCCTCGGCATTGCCGTTGAGGATGTTGATGTTCTCGGGACGAATGTCGATGTGGCTGAAGAAGTTGTTGTGCATGAAGCTGTGGTAGCTCTCCGGGTGATCTTCCGGCAGGCCGACGTACTCGTCCATGTTGAAGGTGACCACGTTCTGGAAGCTCACTTCACCGGCTTTGTGCAACTCGATCAGGCGCTTGTAGGTGTTGAGCGGGGTGCCACCGGTGGGCAGGCCCAGTACGAAAGGGCGATCGCTGGTCGGCTTGAACGCGTTGATGCGGTCAACGATGTAACGAGCAGACCACAGGCCTACTTGGCTGGCAGATTTCAACGGGATCAGGCGCATATGGGATACCTCTGTGTCGGGTTGCGACCGGTTTGGCGGTGGCAATTGGCTAAGACGGATTCAAGTTGTTTTATAGCGTAAATAAAGATTGCGAACTAAGCCACATCTATCCACCACCTTTATCTTGTTTGGGTGATAACGATCACGATTATCGGTTTATTAATTTGCGCAGCGAAATAAAAGCCCTAGACTGCCAATCAAGCCTTGATGGCTTATGCGTCAAACGTGATAAGCACTTAATTTCTAGAAAAACATTAACTAAGGAGAGGAACCGTGAACATTCTCGGTTATTTGCAAAAGATCGGCCGTGCCCTGATGGTGCCGGTAGCGGTATTGCCTGCCGCAGCGATCCTGATGGGGGTTGGCTACTGGATTGACCCAAATGGTTGGGGTGGTGACAGTGCGCTGGCTGCCTTCCTGATTAAAGCGGGCGCAGCCATTATCGATAACATGTCCGTACTGTTCGCAGTCGGTGTCGCTTACGGTATGTCCAAGGATAAAGACGGTTCTGCAGCTCTGGCTGGTCTGGTCGGCTTCCTGGTCGTTACCACCCTGTTGAGCCCGGGCGCTGTGGCCCAGATCAAGAGCATCCCGGTGGAGCAGGTTCCTGCCGCGTTTGCCAAGATCAGCAACCAGTTCGTGGGTATCCTGTGTGGTGTTATCGCCGCTGAGCTGTACAACCGCTTCAGCAGCGTTGAGCTGCACAAGGCACTCTCCTTCTTCTCCGGTCGTCGTCTGGTACCGATCGTAACCTCCGTGGTGATGATCGTTGTATCTTTCATCCTGATGGCCGTATGGCCGGCAATCTACGGTGGTCTGGTCTCCTTCGGTGAGTCCATCGTGAGCCTTGGCTCCACCGGTGCCGGTATCTACGCCTTCTTCAACCGTCTGCTGATCCCGATCGGTCTGCACCACGCCCTGAACTCCGTGTTCTGGTTCAACGTGGCCGGTATCAACGACATCCCGAACTTCCTGGGTGGTCAGGCTACCATCGATGCCGCTCTGGCCGCTGGCAAGAGCCTGGAGCAGGTGAAAGGCGTGGTCGGTATGTACCAGGCTGGCTTCTTCCCCATCATGATGTTCGGTCTGCCGGGTGCCGCTCTGGCCATCTACCACTCCGCCAAGAAAGAGAACAAAGAGAAAGTTGCCTCCATCATGATCGCAGCTGCCTTTGCCTCCTTCTTCACCGGTGTAACCGAGCCGCTCGAGTTCTCCTTCATGTTCGTGGCGCCGGTACTGTATGTCATCCACGCCGTACTGACCGGTATCTCCGTGTTCATCGCTGCCTCCATGCAGTGGATGGCCGGTTTCGGTTTCAGTGCCGGTCTGGTGGATATGGTGCTCTCCAGCCGTAACCCGCTGGCGACCAACTGGTACATGCTGATCCCTCAGGGTCTGGTCTTCTTCGGCCTCTACTACACCGTGTTCCGCGTAGTGATTGCCAAGCTGAACCTGAAAACCCCGGGTCGTGAAGATGACGAAGATACTGCTCCGGCTGCCGCTCAATCTACCAACCGTACCGAGCTGGCCAAGCAATACCTGGAAGTGCTGGGTGGTCAAGAGAACCTGGTCTCCATCGATGCCTGCATCACCCGTCTGCGTCTGACTCTGAAAGACCGCAGCATCGTCGATGAGCGCAAGCTGAAAGCCCTGGGTGCGGCCGGTGTGGTCAAACTCGGTGAGCAGAACCTGCAGGTGATTCTGGGCCCATTGGCCGAAATCATCGCCGGTGAGATGAAAGCCCTGCGTTAATCGAGCGACTCGCTCACCTCAAGTCTAAGTCCATTGTTGACATAACTAAGGGCCCCGCTCAGGGGCCCCATATAAAAAAGCCAAGAAAATCCAACCTTTACTTCAAATGAGAGCAGCAGTTATGAACTTGAAACATTCTCTGTTAGCCATTGCCATGTCTACCGTTTTTGTCAGCCAGGTCCAGGCAGCCGATGCCGCCAAGCAGGCCGTGGTCGACTCCCTCGCCAACAACCTGGTGGTCAAGTATGAAGTGGTCACCAACGACGGTGCCGGTGCCGGCCTCGATTGCCAGGCGCTCGGTTCCGAGTGGGCAAGCTGTGGCGTTGCCAAGCTGCACCTGACCAATACCGGTGCGGACGTCACCTCCAAAGACTGGAGCATCTACGTCTCCTCCATCCGTCGTATCCAGCGTGTGGATAACGACCAGTTCACCATCACTCACCTGACCGGCGATCTCTATCGTTTGACGCCAACCGAGAAGTTCCAGGGCTTTGCCAAGGATGCCACCGTCGAAGTGCCGCTGGTGGTGGAATACTGGGTACTGTTCGAATCTGACATCATGCCGAACTGGTATGTCGCCAGCGAAGGTGCCGAGCCGAAAGTACTGGCCAGCATGAGCAACATCAATGATGCCAGCACCTACGAGAAGCCGATGCCGGCCGATGGCTGGAAGCGTACCAAGGATGACAAGAACATCCTGATGAACAGCGAGACCCGTTTCGCGGCCAACCAGACCAGCACCCTGCTGCCGGCTGGCAAGATTGACAACCAGATCCTGCCGACCCCGATGAAGCAGGTAGTCAAAGCTGGCCCGCAGGTTGACTTCTCTACCATCAAACTCAATGCCCTGGATCTGCCGAGCGATCGCGCCGAGGCCCTGAAGGCTCAACTGACCAAGCTGGGTGTTACCCTCTCCGACACCGGCTACCCGGTGACCATCAAGCTCGGCAGCAAGCTCAAGCAGGCTGAAGGCTATGACATGACCATCGGTCAGAAGGGCACCGTAATCCAGGGTCGCGATATCGACGGGGCATTCTGGGGTGCACAATCCCTGATCTCCCTGCTGGGTGTTGATGACAAGCTGGTGAGCCCGATGACCGTCGAGGATGCGCCGCGCTTTGAATACCGTGGCATGCAGACCGACGTGGCCCGCCACTTCCGCAGTCTGGATACCATGAAGAAGCTGGTTGACCAGATGTCTGCCATGAAGCTCAACGTGCTGCACCTTGGCCTGACCAACGATGAAGGCTGGCGTCTGGAGATCCCGGGTCTGCCGGAGCTGACCCAGGTCGGTAGCCAGCGTTGCCACGACGAGTCCGAAACCAAGTGCCTGATGCCGCAACTGGGTTCCGGCCCGACCAGCGACAACCAGGGTTCCGGTTTCTACAGCAAGTCTGACTACGTGGACCTGGTGCGTTATGCCAAGGCCCGCGGTGTGACCGTGATCCCCGAGATCAACATGCCGGCCCACGCCCGTGCTGCCGTGGTCTCCATGGAAGCGCGCTACAAGCGTCTGATGGCGGAAGGCAAAGAAGTGGAAGCCAACCAGTTCCGTCTGACTGATCCGGCTGACACCTCCAACGTCACCTCGGTCCAGTTCTACGACAAGATGTCCTTCATCAACCCTTGCCAGCCGGGTGCTGCCACCTTCGTGGCCAAGGTAATGGATGAAGTTGCCCAGATGCACCAGGCCGCCGGTCAGCCGCTGACCGCATGGCACTACGGTGGTGATGAGGCGAAGAACATCATGCAGGGCGGTGGCTATCAGGATCCGGCCGTCACCAAGAAAGAAGAGCTGGTCGCCTGGAAAGGCAACGTCGACTCCAGCAAGCAGGACAAGCCGTTTGGCAAGTCCCCGATGTGCCAGAAGATGATCGACGAAGGCAAGATCAAGGAAGTGGGCGAGCTGCCGGTTTACTTCGCCAAGGAAGTGGGCCAGATGGTCAAAGACCGCGGCTTCTCTACCCTGCAGGCCTGGGAAGACGGTCTGAAGTACGCCAGCGGTGCCAAGGACTTCGCCACCGACAACACCCGTGTCAACTTCTGGGAAACCCTCTACTGGGGTGGCTTCAACGAAGCGATGAAGTGGGCGCACAAGGGTTACCAAGTGGTGCTGTCCAACCCGGATTACCTCTACTTCGACTTCCCGAACGAAGTACACCCGGCCGAGCGTGGCTACTACTGGGCAACCCGTTTCAACGACACCCGCAAGGTATTTGCCTTCGCCCCGGAAAACCTGCCGCAGAACGCCGAGACCTCGGTTGACCGCGATGGCAACGCCTTCGTGGCCAAGGGTGACCAGGATCCGGTCAAGTTCAAGGGGATCTCCGGTCAGCAGTGGAGTGAAACCGTGCGTACCGATGCTCAGTACGAGTACATGGTCTACCCGCGTATCTTCTCCGTGGCCGAGCGTGCCTGGCACAAAGGTGGCTTCGAGCTGAACTATGTGAAGGGTCGTGAGTTCTCCGGCGAGACCAAGTTCGTCAACAAGGCCACCCTCAACAAAGAGTGGAACCAGTTTGCTAACGTACTGGGTCAGCGCGTGCTGCCGAAACTGGATCAGGCCGGTGTTGAATACCGCCTCTCCGTACCGGGTGCCAAGGTAGTGAACGGTGTGCTGGAAGCGAACGTGGATCTGCCGGGTCTGCCCATCCAGTACAGCCTGGACGGTACCAACTGGAGTGCCTATGACGCCGCGGCCAAGCCGAGCGTGAATGGCAAGGTCTACCTGCGTACCACCAGCTTCGATGGCAAGCGCACCAGCCGTGTCACCGAACTGAACTGATAGCAGTCAACCGTTAACATGAGGTGGGTCGCGAGACCCGCCTTTCCCAAGGGCGATGGCGCATCGGGTTTGGGAAAGGTTGACTGTGCGTGTGAGCCTTTGTTGTGTGTAATTGTCTGTTTTGTGTTTTTCATCACTTTCAGCTCCGCCTCGTGCGGGGCTTTTTTATGCATTTGGTGTGCAATGTGCCAAGCCACGCCGTTTTTAGCGGCGCAATGGCCGGGAAATGGCTCGGAAGTGCCAAATTCAGGTTGAGACAGCGCCCGTAATAAGGGATCATACCCGGCTTGACGGCGGGGGGATGAGGGTGCCAGCCGGCACAACTTCCGCCAGTGACGCTTTTTTGAGGTGAGCCATGAGTCAGGCGAACAGCCCAACTAACTTTATTCGTCAGATCATTGATGAAGATCTGGCCAGCGGTAAGCACAGCAGCGTGCATACCCGTTTTCCGCCCGAGCCGAACGGTTATCTCCATATCGGCCACGCCAAATCCATCTGCCTGAACTTCGGCATCGCCCGCGACTATCAGGGCCAGTGCAACCTGCGTTTCGATGACACCAACCCGGTGAAGGAAGATATCGAGTACGTAGAGTCCATCAAGCAGGACGTACAGTGGCTCGGCTTCCAGTGGAACGGCGAGATCTGCTACTCCTCCGACTATTTCGACAAGCTGCACGGCTACGCCATCGAGCTGATTGAAAAGGGTCTGGCCTATGTGGACGAGCTGACGCCCGAGCAGATGCGCGAGTACCGTGGCACCCTGACTGAAGCTGGCAAGAACAGCCCGTTCCGCGATCGCAGCGTGGAAGAGAACCTGGCGCTGTTTGCCAAGATGAAGAATGGCGAGTTCGCCGAAGGCACCGCCTGCCTGCGCGCCAAGATCGACATGGCATCCCCCTTCATGGTGATGCGTGATCCGGTTATTTACCGTATCAAGTTTGCCCACCACCACCAGACCGGTGACAAGTGGTGCATCTACCCGATGTATGACTTCACCCACTGCATCTCGGACGCGCTGGAAGGGATCACCCACTCCATCTGCACCCTGGAGTTCCAGGACAACCGTCGTCTGTACGACTGGGTGCTGGACAACATCACCATCGACTGCCACCCCCGTCAGTACGAGTTCTCTCGTCTGAACCTCGAATACACCGTCATGTCCAAGCGCAAGCTGAACCTGTTGGTGACCGAGAAGCACGTCGATGGTTGGGACGACCCGCGCATGCTGACCGTCTCCGGTCTGCGTCGCCGTGGTTACACACCGGCCTCCATCCGCGAGTTCTGCAAGCGCATCGGCGTCACCAAGCAGGACAACATCGTCGAGATGAGCATGCTGGAAGCCTGCATCCGCGAAGACCTCAACGAGCATGCGCCGCGTGCCATGGCCGTGCTGCATCCGGTGAAAGTGGTTATCGAGAACCTGGCTGCCGACGAAGTGCTGACTGCCCCGGCCCACCCGAGCAATGCCGAGATGGGTACCCGCGAGCTGAACTTCACCCGCGAGATCTTCATCGACGAAGCGGACTTCAAAGAAGAGGCGAACAAGCAGTTCAAGCGTCTGGTGCTGGGCAAGGAAGTGCGTCTGCGCAATGCCTATGTGATCAAGGCCGAGCGCATCGAGAAAGATGCGGATGGCAAAGTCACCTGCATCTACTGCTCCTACGACCCCGAGACTCTGGGCAAGGATCCGGCCGATGGCCGCAAGGTGAAAGGGGTGATCCACTGGGTCAGCGCCACTCACTCCCTGCCAGCGGAAGTGCGTCTCTACGATCGTCTGTTCAAGGTGCCGAACCCGGGCGCCGAGGATGACTTCGAAGCTGCCCTGAATCCGGAATCCCTGGTGATCATCGAGGGTGCCCGTGTCGAGGCATCCCTGAAGAACGCCAAGCCGGAGCAGGCTTACCAGTTCGAGCGTGAAGGTTACTTCTGCGCCGACAACAAGCTCTCCAGCCCGGAGCATCTGGTGTTTAACCGCACCGTTGCCCTGCGCGACTCCTGGGGCAAGGTAGAAGGCTAAGCCGATGGGGCAGGGGAGACCCTGCCCTGTGTGCTGCCAACGGCCTGCGCCGGACAATAAAAAAGCCAGCATCAGCTGGCTTTTTTATTGTCCGTTATCTGCAAGTCGCGGGCGACTTATTCGTCGTGCTTGCACTCACCTGTTGCACAGTGACCGTAGAGGTAGAGGCTGTGATTGGTGAGACGGATATTGAATTTCTTGGCGATCTCGCGCTGACGCTGTTCGATCACTTCATCGGAGAACTCGATCACCTTGCCGCAGTCGAGGCAAACCAGGTGGTCGTGGTGCTCCTGAGTGGCCAGCTCGAATACCGACTTGCCACCTTCGAAGTGGTGACGGGTAACGATACCGGCATCATCAAACTGGTTGAGAACGCGATAGACGGTAGCGAGACCAATCTCTTCACCCAGGTCGATCAGTCGTTTATAGAGATCTTCGGCGCTGGTGTGCTGGCAGTCCGGCTGTTGCAGGATTTCCAGGATTTTGACCCGGGGCAAGGTGATCTTGAGCCCGGCCTTTTTTAACGCTTGGTTGTTGTCTGCCATATTCTACTTATTCGCATTCTCGAAGGTGGGGTTATTCTGATGGACTGCCGCAGGAATGGCAACCTTGAACTCGCTTGGCGTGTCATTATAGGTCGTAGTCTCCCTAAAAATAAACCCAGCAATTCAAGGGGTTTAGCCATAAATGGCCGGTTGGATTGAAATAATCAATCGTGTCGTCCGACTTGCTGGCATGGCAGATGTTGATAAGATGTAACTTTCATATTTCTGGTCGGATGAGATCCATGGATTGGCTTTTTGACAATGCGGCCTGGGTGCGCCGCGCACTCAACGCCTGGCCCCCTTTCTGGGGGGCCGGTATCAAGATAGAGACCCTGAGCGATGACTTTCGCTACTGCCGGGTGACCCTCAAATCCCGCTGGTGGAACAAGAACGCCAACCGCACCCAGTTTGGCGGCAGCATGTTTGCCATGACTGACCCCATCTATCCGCTGATGCTGATGGGCTACTTCAAGAATCGCTACTACGTCTGGGACAAGGCGGGCAGCATCAACTACATCAAGCCGGGCAAGGGCAAGCTGGTGGCCGAGTTTAACCTGACCGAGGGCAAGCTGGCCGAAATCGTGGCGGCGACCGAAGGTGGCAACAAGCACTTCCCCGAATTCGAGGTGACGGTACAAGACAAGAGCGGCGAGCTGGTGGCGCAGGTCAAGCGCACCCTCTATGTGCGGGCCAAACCGGAGCACAGAGGTGAATAACAGGGGAGAATGAAGGCAGGCATCGCCACTTGCAGATACAACAAGGGCCCCGTCGGGGCCCTTGTTGTCAGAGAGAAGAGGGGAGGCGGATTACTCCAGCTCGCCCAGGCACATCTCTTCGTGCAGCTGCTTGCACCAGCCCTTGACGCGCTCGGCGGTCAGCTCCGGTTGGCGATCTTCATCGATACCCAGACCGACAAAGTGCTTGTCATCGACCAGCGCCTTGGAGGCTTCGAACTCGTAGCCGGCAGTCGGCCAGTGACCGATGATGATGGCGCCTTTGGCTTCGACGATGTCACGCAGGGTGCCCATGGCGTCGAGGAAGTACTCGGAATAGTCTTCCTGATCACCGCAACCGAAGATGGCGACCAGCTTGTTGGTGAAGTCGATTTCGCCCAGATCGGGGAAGAAGTCGTCCCAGTCGGCCTGGGCTTCGCCGTAGTACCAAGTCGGGATGCCGAACATCAGCAGATCAAAGCTCTCGATGTCGGCCTTGCTGCTCTTGGCGATGTCACGGACTTCAATCAGGTTTTTGCCCAGCTCTTTCTGGATCATCTTGGCGACAGCTTCGGTGTTACCGGTATCGCTGCCAAAAAACAGACCTACACTTGCCATAGTGTTTAGTTACCCGTATTTGGTGTTAATGCTCAACGCTCAGACTGCAATGTCCACCGCAAAGGCGGACTCAATCTGTTGTTTCAGGATAGATTGGATCAGCTCGGCTCGGCTGATGTTCTGTTGTAACGCAAGTTGGTTCAGGCGCTCCAGCAACTCGGCCTCCACCTTTAACTCTACCCGCTTCAGCCCATTTTCCCGATCGCGCTTAAGCTGGTTACGCTTGTTGATCTTGAGCTGGGTCTCGCGGGGGAGTGGATTGGTCTTTGGCCTGCCGGGGCGCTTCTCATTTGCGAACAGATCCAGTGTTGTTCGATCAGTTTGCTGTTTGGCCATACATCACAGATGAAAATAAGTTAGCCGAGTCCTGAGCCTTCCCAGCCCAGTTCGATCAGCCCCTTGGCGACAAAACCCGCACAACCCAGAAACAGTACCAACCAGACGATAAAACGACCGAAACGGGGCACGTTGCCGCGCTTGAGCACGTCCTGAATGGCCAGGCCAATCAATATGAAAATGGCCACAAAGAATAACTTGAGGCCCAAACTTTCGATCAGGTCGATATGTTCACTTAGCATGGATTGCGCACACTCCTTATGACCGGCGCACTATATCACAAAGGATTTGAAACTGTTAACCGCCTGTCGACAGGAAATCCACAACCAATTTGTTGAACAGAGCCGGTTTTTCCGCATGCAGCCAGTGGCCGGTACCCGCGATGACACGCACCTTTGCCGCCGGGAATTGGGCCAGTGCCGTCTCGCTGTATTGGGGCTGCATATAGTCAGAATCCCCGCCTTTGATAAAGAGCACAGGCCCCTCGAAGCGATGCTCATCCTCTGGCCAGCCCATGATGTTGGCGTAGTTTTGCTCAAGGGCGGGCACATTGAAGCGCCAACCCCAGCCATATTCACCTTTGGCGAAGGATTTGAGCAGGAACTGGCGTACCCCGGCGATCTCGATGTGCTGCGCCAGCATGGCTTCCGCTTCACTGCGGCTTTGCGGCGGCGTGCGCAGTGTGGCGTTGAGTCCGGCGAACACATTCTGGTGGCGGGAGTGGGGATAGGCGACCGGCGCCATGTCGGCGACGACCAGCTTGGTCACCCGCGCGGGCGCCAGCTTGGCGACCTGCATCCCTACCTTGCCACCCATCGAGTGGCCAATCAGGGTGGCTTCGGCAATATTCAGCCGATCCATCAGGGTCATGATGTCGGTCGCTTGCGCCGGATAGCTCATCTCGCTGCTATGAAAGGAGGCGCCGTGGTTGCGCAGATCGACGCTGATGACCCGGTACTGTTCGCAGAGGGCTCGGGCCAGCAGGCCGAGGTTGTCGAGGCTGCCAAACAGGCCGTGGATCAGAATGACCGCCGGGCCCTGACCCAGCTCCTTGAAGTTCAATATGCTGTTTTGTTGCAAAATGACACCTTGTCGGTCGTGGGTGCGTATCGCTGTATTATTTAACGCACTGGAAAGAAAAGGATTTCGTCCAATGGATTGGGATTTTATGTGGTTTTTTTTCTAAAAGATCCCGTCCGGATCGGCTATCAGTGCGGCTGATCACACACTTGGCCCACTATTATGCCGTATTCTCGATGAGATTCATGTACATCTGCCAGCCCCTTGCTTGGGCTGTCGGGTTTGCCTATGTATAATCGCCGCATCCGAATTTCGACGAGTCCAGCGCATCCCTATGAAAACCATCGAGCTTGATGACGATCTCTACTTCTATATCGCCAGCCAGACCCGGCACATTGGTGAGAGTGCCTCCGATATCCTGCGCCGTCTGCTGGAACAGCCTGCTCACCAAGGTGTGCCGGTTGCCGAGCCCGTTGCCGTCGCGCAGCCCAGTGCGGTAGCCACCCAACAAGGGCTGCAAGCCTTGCTCGATTCCGGTGAGCTGCAAAAAGAAGATAAGTCCATCAACCGCTTTATGCTGGTGCTGAGTACCCTCTACCGGGATAACCCGGAAGGCTTTACCCAGGCCACCGAAATCAAGGGGCGCAAGCGCGTCTATTTCTCGCAGGATCCCGAGGCTCTGCGTGCCAGTGGCAGCACCACCAAGCCCAAGCCGGTACCGGAGACCCCGTTCTGGGTGATCACCAACACCAACACCAGCCGCAAGCAGAACATGGTGGCCCAGCTGATGGCCAGTATGGGCTATGGCGAAGAGGTGATCGCGCAGGTGTGTGGCGCCATTTAACGATTCTTCAAGACTCAGGCCTTGCCCGGCAAGGCCGCCATTACGCAAGGAAAACGCCATGGCTCAGCATTCCCACGCCGGTCAACCGGCCCGTTTAAGCGATCTGACCAACATCCCCCGTCTGGTCAGCGCCTACTACCTCAACAAGCCGGACATGAGCCGCCCCGAGCAGCGGGTGGCCTTCGGTACCTCCGGCCACCGTGGCAGCGCCCTGCATAGCGCCTTTACCGAATCCCATATTCTGGCGGTGACCCAGGCGCTGGTGGAGTATCGCCAGCAGGCCGGTATCACTGGCCCGCTGTTTGTCGGTATGGATACCCACGCCCTGTCCGAATCCGCCTTTGCCAGCGCCGTCGAAGTGCTGGCGGCCAACGGCGTCGAAACCCGCATTCAGGCTGGTATGGGCTTTACCCCGACTCCGGTTATCTCTCATGCCATCCTGCGCTACAACTCTGGCAAAGAAGGGGCCAGCAAGCCTGCAGCGCGCGCCGACGGCGTGGTGATCACCCCGTCCCACAACCCGCCGGAAGATGGTGGCTTCAAGTACAACCCGCCTCACGGTGGCCCTGCCGAAGGGGAGATCACCAAGTGGGTGGAGGATCGTGCCAACGCCATTCTGGAAGCGGGTCTGGCCGGCGTGAAGCGGATGCCGTTCGCCGAGGCGCTCAAGAGCCCGTTCGTGGTCGAGCACGACTATGTCACCCCTTATGTAGATGATCTGAAGAACGTGCTGGACATGGATGCCATCAAGAACGCAGGCATCAAGATCGGTGTCGATCCGCTGGGCGGCTCCGGCGTTGCCTACTGGGATGTTATCGCCAAGACCTACGGCCTGAACATCGAGGTGGTGAACTACAAGGTCGACCCGACCTTCTCCTTCATGACCCTGGATAAAGACGGCAAGATCCGGATGGACTGTTCCAGCCCGTTCGCCATGGCGAGCCTGATTGCCCTCAAAGACAAGTTCGACATCGCCCTTGGCAACGACCCTGACTACGACCGTCACGGCATCGTCACCAAGTCCGGCCTGATGAACCCGAACCACTATCTGGCTGTGGCAATCCAGTATCTGTTTACCCATCGAACTGGCTGGTCTGCCGATGCCGCCGTCGGCAAGACGCTGGTCTCCTCTTCCATGATTGACCGGGTGGCCGGCGAGATTGGCCGCACCCTGAAAGAGGTGCCGGTCGGCTTCAAGTGGTTCGTGGATGGCCTCTACAGCGGCGAGTTCGGCTTTGGTGGCGAGGAGAGCGCGGGCGCCTCCTTCCTGCGCAAAGATGGCACCGTCTGGACCACCGACAAGGATGGTTTCATTCTGGCGCTGCTGGCGACGGAAATTCTGGCGGTGACCGGCAAGGATCCGCAGGCCCACTACGACGCACTGGAAGCCAAGTTTGGCCGCTCCAGCTATCGCCGTATCGACGCACCGGCCAACAGTGCCCAGAAAGCGGTGCTCTCCAAGCTGGATCCTGCACTGGTAGAAGCCTCCACCCTGGCGGGTGAGCCCATCATCGCCAAGCTGACCAAGGCGCCGGGCAACGATGCCGCCATCGGCGGCCTCAAGGTGGTGACCGAGAATGGCTGGTTCGCGGCGCGCCCCTCCGGCACCGAGTCCATCTACAAGATCTATATGGAGAGCTTCAAGGGCGACGCGCACCTGGATCTGATCCAGCAAGAGGCCCAGCAGATCGTCTCCGCGGCACTGGCCAAGGCAGGTGTCTAAGCCGAACATCACGTCAGCGCCCGGGTCCTCGGGCTAAAGACAAGGTGAAGAGAGGAGCCAAATCGGCTCCTCTGTTTTTCTGTGGTGGCTACGAATTGTGCGAGGGCCTGCTGGTCTGGGGTTTAAAGCATGGCCTGTATCTGGGCCAACACTGCCTGTACCTTGGCGGCAGGTGGATGGGTGCGACCCAGTACGCGCATTCCCCACACCATAGTCATCAACAAAGCCGCGAGGGTGTCGATATCGCGCTCGGCGGCCAGTTCTCCAACGGCTTGTGCCTGGCGCAAGTTATTGGCCACCCGCTGTTCCACTTCGGCTAAGTGCACGCTGGCTTCATGCTGAATCGTTGGATTTTGGCGCCCCACTTCCAGCAGGGTATTGACCAGCAGGCAGCCACGATGTGCCTCGCTGGCTATGGCATCCCGAGCTACAGCATCGAGCAGGGCTCGCACACCGGCTAGGGGAGAATCTGCCGAGGCCAGCAACAGTTCTATCTGCACCAGACTCTGTGCTGAATAGCGCTGCAACACTTCGATAAACAATCCCTCTTTTGAGCTGAAGGCGCCGTACAGGCTGCTGGGCTTCAACCCCATTCTGTCAACGAGTGTGGCGATGCCAGTGTTTCTGAAGCCCGTTTCCCAGAAGCTGTTGAGGGCAACCTCCAGAACTTGTTCTCTGTCAAATGATGCCGGTCTTGCCATTTCGATTCCTGCTTGCGTTGTCTTTTTGTAGTGATCACTAAAAAATATCTTGACCAGTGTTGGTGGCTTGTTTGATATTGTAGTGACCACTACAGAAAGGATGGTAATCATGCCCACACTTGAGCAAAAAATCAAAGAGTACGATGCGATAAAGCGAACTAAAGTCCCTGGTGATGTACTGGCGGTGATGGAGGGGGCAACAGAAGCGCTACGGGCGAGCGGACTGGGACAAGGGGCATTTGTCACTGGCGATCAGTTTCCTGACTTTGCGTTGCCCGATCAGCACGGGGTGGTGCGCCCGCTCTCCCACTATCTGGCTGAGGGGCCTGTGGTGCTCAACATCTATCGAGGTGGTTGGTGTCCTTATTGCAATCTCGAGATGCAGGCACTCAATATCGCGTTGCCCGAGTTTGTGAAACGGGGGGTCACCCTCCTCGGTTTGACTCCCGAGATGCCAACAACCGCGCAGGACACTCTCACCGCCAACGAGCTGGCGATCACCGTGCTCAGCGATGAAGGCAACCGGGTGTCGGCTTCGCTGGGGTTGGTATTCGAGCTGCCCGAGGTGCTGCGCCCAATTTATGAGCGTTTTGGTATCGATATTCCGGCCAGCAACGGGGATGACAGTTTTACTTTGCCTGTCCCGGCGACGTATATCCTTGGCCAGGATCGGGTGGTGCGCTACCACTTCGTCAATGTGGACTACACCCAACGCGCAGAGCCGACCCAGCTGATCGCTGAGCTGGACAGATTGGCCGCGGCCGGGATGCTTTAAACCGACACGGTGCCAGTAGGCGCCGTGTGGAGTGCAGACGAGGCGGGCCTGGACAGGCCTGCCTCGCGTTTATAAGCAAATGATTCAGTAACCGCCTTTGGCCTCTTTCACCGCCAGACCCAGCTGCCACACCGCCATGGCGTAGTGGGTGCTGTGGTTGTAGCGGGTGATGGTGTAGAAGTTGGGCAGACCGTACCAGTATTGGTAGCCGGTGCCCACATCGAGGCGTAGCAGGCTCGCTTCGCTGTGGTTGCCGAGGGTACTGGTGGGGGTGAGCCCGGCGCGGCGCAGGGAGGCCACCGGGTAGCGGGTCTGGAAGCCGTGCTCGTAGCCGGGCAGCTGGCCCTGACCACGCACCGCTACCGGTTGGCCTTTCTCCCAGCCGTGGGCCTTGAAGTAGTTGGCGACGCTGCCGATGGCATCCACCGGATCCCACAGGTTGGTGTGGCCGTTGCCGTCAAAGTCTACCGCATAGCGCTGGAAGCTGGAGGGCATAAACTGGCCGTAGCCCATGGCGCCCGCATATGAGCCCTTGGGTTCGGTGGGATCCATCCCCTCGTCGCGGGTCATCACCAGGAAGGCTTCCAATTCGCTCGTGAAGAACTCGGCGCGACGCGGATAATCAAACGCCAGGGTGGCCAGCGCATCCAGAATGCGGGTCTTGCCCATCACCCGGCCCCAGCGGGTCTCGACCCCGATAATGCCGACGATGATCTCAGGCGGCACCCCGTAGATCTGCTCCGCCCGGTTCAGCTCGCTTGCGTATTCACGCCAGAAGTTGACGCCGTTCTGTACGTTGTCGGGGGTGATGAACTTGGCGCGATAGCGGTTCCAGGCACCGGTCGGGCCGGTGGGCTTGGCGGTGGTCGGCGCCTGGGCATCCATCAGGCGGATGATCCAGTCGTAACGCTCTGCCTGTGCCAGCACCTGATGCAGCTGGGCGTTGTCAAAACCGTGCTTCTCGACCATTTTCTGGACGAACCTGTCCACGTTGGGGCGATTGGCGAAGTCCCCCTTGCTAACCCCTTGTGTATAAACGGGTTTGCTCGATGGCGCCTGATTGATAAAGGCGCTCTTGGGCTGGGGGACGACCACGGGTTTTGGCGCGGGGGCGCTGCTGCAGCCACCGAGCAGGGGGAATAATGACAGAGTGAGAAGAGAGGCAAGGCGACGCATAGGGTTCTCAAAGAGACTGATAAAAGTTTCGCAATGGTAAAACATTGTCATCCCCGTGCAAGTGTTCCGTGCGCCTTGTTTGCCGCCAATTCATCGTGCGATGGATTAGCCCTCCGGTGAGGGCTGTGCTGTTTAGGGCTGGGGGGGACGCAGGGTGTGGTAACCGCTCCAGAGCCGGGTCAGGGTGGTGATGGCGCAGAGCAGGGCAAAGCCGTAGGCGAGCGGGGCGAAGGCGGCTGGCCACAGGCACATCAGCACAAAGAGGGCGATGGTCTCGCTCCCCTCGGTGAGGCCACCCAGATAGTAGAGGGATTTGTGGTGGTAGACCGGATTGTCGATGCCCCGTTTGCCCGCCATGATGGCAAACGCCAGAAAGCTCGACCCTGTGCCCATAAAGGCAAACAGCAGGGTGGCGGCGGGTAGCGCATTGGCGGGGGCGGCGAGGGCAAAGCCCAGCACCACGGCGGCGTAGAAAATAAAGTCGAGCGTGATGTCGAGAAAGCCGCCGCAGTCGGTGATGCCGGTTTCCCGCGCCACGGCGCCATCGAGTCCGTCCAGCAGCCGGTTGAGCAGGATGGCCGCGAGCGCCCACTGATAGTAGCCAAAGGCCAGCAGCGGCAGCGCCAGCATGCCGATGGCAAATCCGGTGAGGCTCACCTGATTGGCACTGATCCCGGCGCGGCAGAGCGGTTTGGCAAGCTGGGTGAGGGGGCTGCGGATCACGGGGATCAGATGGCGATCAAACAAGGTGAACACTCCTCGGTTAACAGTGGCATTCGGTGAGGTTGAGTATGGTGCCCGGCGCGTCTTCCGCATCGTGGGTCACCAGGATGGCGGGGATAGCCAGCGCCTTGATCTGCGCGAACACCAGCTCGCGAAAGGCGGCCCGCAGCGGCTTGTCGAGGCGGGAGAAGGGCTCGTCTAGCAGCAGGGCGTCGGGTTCCGCCAACAGTGCCCGCAGCAGGCTGACCCGCGCCCGCTGCCCCCCTGACAGCAGCTGTGGCAGCTTGTCAGCCTGATCTGCCAGTGCGACCTGCGCCAATGCGGCCAACGCCTTTTCCCGCCGCGCACGTTTTCCCTTGATGGTTGCAGGCATACCGAACATCAGGTTCTCCGCCACCGTCAGATGGTCGAACAGCAGGTCATCCTGAAACAGCATGCCGATGCGCCGTGCTTGCGCAGGCAAGGTGTTGAGTGGCCGCTCGCCGAGCCTTATCTCTCCCTCCAGCCGGATCGGGCCATTTCCTGTCAGCGCGCCGGGCAGTACCCCGGCCAGCCCCGCCAGCAGGGAGCTTTTACCACAGCCGCTCGGCCCCATCAGGGTCAATACCTCGCCGGGGGCCACCTGCAGGGCAGGGAGCGAGAGCAGCGGATTTTCATCAAGGTAAAGTCGAAGAGGCGTGGTGCTCAGCATGTGGCTGTTTCCATCATCAGAGTTCATCGTGAGCTGCCCCCCTTGAGCGCCGGATTGATCCGCGCTGGCAGCCAGAGCGCCAGCAGATAGATAATAAGCGGCAGCAGCAGTTGCAGCAGGCCGTAGAGCCCCGCCAACCGCCGGTTGAGGCCGCTGCCAATGGCCACCGCTTCCGTGGTGATGGTGACCACCCTGCCAGCCCCAAACAATAGGGTCGGCAGATACTGGGCCAGACTCACCGCGGCCCCCACCGCAAAGGCAAACAGCAGCGGGCGCGCCAGCAGTGGTGCTTTGACCTGCCACCAGGCTCGCCATGGCGTGGCCCCCAGCAGCAGGGCGCTTTGGGTGATCCGCGGATCGAACTGGCGATAGGGGCCATGCAGGCACAAATAAACATAGGGAAAAACAAACAGCAGCTGGCTCCAGAGCACCCAGCCCCAGCCAATACCGCTACTTATTGAGTCATGTGCAAGCCAGTCCAACCCGAGCCGGATGCCAAACAGCAGGCTCGCCTGTGGCAGCAACAGCGGCAGGCAGATGAGCCAGAGCGGCCAGGGGCGGCGCCCGGCTTGTGCCTCCAGACTGCACACCGCCATCACCAGTGCCAGTAAGCCGCTCGTCAGCGCCAGCAGCGCGCTGGTTGTCAGCAGCTGCAGCAGGGTTGGCAGCAGATCCAGCCAGTAGTGACCACTCCACTGACTGGGCCAGAGGGCGGGAAAGGGCCAGCGGCGCGCCAGCGACCAGAGCAGCAGCGCCGCCAGCACCGCCAGATTGAGGGTGATCAGGGTGAAGGCAAAGCCCGCTGCGAGCCGGTTGGCAAAGAAGTGGGGCGCCGCCCGTTTGCCATTGAGCCAGTAGCCTTTGCCCATCTCTTTATGAAGCCACTCCAGTAATCTGAGCATGGCGATCAGCAGTGCCGTGATGGCGAGCAGCAGCAGGGCGCCGCTGGCGGTGGCACCGCGCCAGAGCAGATCCGGGTCCTGATACCAGAGCCACAACCGCACCGCCAGCGGGGCGGGGGGGTCAGGCCCGAGCAGTTGGGCGAGATCCACCACTGCCACACCATATGCCGCCACTGCATAGATGGGTAGGCGCAGGGCGGGCCAGAGGGCGGGCAGCAGCAGGCTCCACCAGATCTGGGGGGCGCTAAAACCGAGGCTCGCCCCCAGCCACTGCTGGCGTGCCAGCAGGATGGGTTGCTGCGCGGCCATCGCCATCAGCAGCAAAAAGGGGGTCTCCTTGAAAACGAGCAGTGCAATCAGCCCGAGCCCCCAAGGGTCGCGGATGGTCTGCCAATCGGGGGGGAAATCAAACCCCGTCAGAGCTGGCGAGACGAGCCGCAGCAGCCAGCCGGAGGGGGCGAGCAGAAAGGCAAAACCGATGGCAAAGGCGACGTGGGGCATGGCCAGCATGGGCGAGAGCAGGCGACGGAGCAGCCCGAAAGCCCGGCTGTCGCTGTGGGCCAACAGCAGGGCGGTCAACAGCAGGCTGCCGAGGGTTGAGGCGGCGCCAATCCACAGACTCAGCGCAGCGGAGTGCCACAGGCCTGGCTGGGCCAGCAGCAAGGCAAGATGAGAGGCGGCCATCCCCTCCGCCAGCAGTTGCCATAGCCCTGCAAGCAGAGGGATGACGAAGAGCGCCAGATAAATGACCGCCATCCCCGTACTCATACTGAGGTGGCGTGTCAACCGGCGCCATGGTCGGGAGAGGGCAAGTTGGTGACCAGCAGCACTCATCAGTGGCCGTAACGCTCGGCCCATGCCGCTTCCAGTTTGAGCTGCCAGCTGGGGTGAGGCTCGGCTACCGATTTGAAGCGCAGTGCCGGTTGCCCCTTGGCGGAGTCAGGCAGCGCATCGGCCCGCAGCACGCTGGGATCACCCCAGAAGGCCGGATTGGCCTTGCGCGCCTGCGCCGCCGGGCTCAGCAGGAAGTTGGCCACCACCTTGGCACCCGCACGGGCACTGGCGTTGAAGGGGATGGCGAGAAAATGGCTGTTGGTGAGCGCCCCTTTCTCCATGGCGACGGCTTCCACACTGGGGGGCAGTGCGCCAATCTGGGCGGCGCTCTGCGCCTCCTGCGGATTGAAGCTGATGGCCATGGCCAGTTCGCCATCATCGAGTAGCTGGCGGGTTTCGGCGGCGCTGGTGGGGAACAGTTTGCCCTTGCGCCAGAGTGCCGGATGCAGCTCATCGAGCCAGGCCCAGAGCGGGGCGGTGAGCTTGGCAAAATCGCTCTCGGTCGCCTCCCGATAGAGGGGGGCGGGGTCTGGCGTCAACTCCAGCAGGATCTGCTTGAGAAAGCTGGAGCCATGGAACTGGGGCGGCTTGGGATAGGTGAAGCGACCGGGATGGGCCTTGGCCCACGCCAGCAGGGCTGCAGCCGAGGTGGGCGCTCTGGCGACCTCTTCGGTGTCGACCATCAGATTAAGCTGGCCGATGCCCCAGGGGGCTTCCAGCCCTTCCACCGGCAGGGTGAAGTCCTCACTCACCGGCAGGTTGCTGTCTACCAGCGCCATGTTGGGTAGCTCGGCGGTAAAGGGCGCGCCGAGCAGCCCCTGCTCCTTGAGCGCCTTGAAGTTCTCGCCGTTGACCCAGAGCAGATCGATGGGGCCGCCCGCTTGCTTACCCGCCTGCTTGTTGGCCAGCAGCTGGCTGACGCTCTGGGCGATGTCATCCACCTTCACCTGCACCAGTTTGACCTGATAGTCGCGCGCCAGCTCCTGCCCGGCCCACACCAGATAGGCGTTGATCTCCGGGCTGCCGCCCCAGGCGTTGAAGTAGACGGTCTGTCCCTTCGCCTCCTCAAGGGTCCGTTGCCAGTTGTCATCAGGAGTGGCTAACAGCGGGCCGCAGGCCAGCAGTGGCAGGGCGCTCAGCAGGGCGTTTAGCCGCCGTTTGAGCTGTGAGTTGAGTTGTGAGAATGGCTTGAGCATAAACGTTTCTCTGGTTGTCAGGCGCCACGGCGCCAGCGGTGATAACGGGCCAGCAACGCCAGCACCCGGGTGGGCTGGTGGGCCCGTTTCCATTCACCCGCCACATATTTGTTCCCCTCCATCAGGGTGGGATAGGCGTGAATGGTGCCGAGGATCTTGCCAAGGCCGAGACGGTGACGCATGGCGAGCACGAACTCGGCAATCCGCTCACCGGCGTGAGTGCCCACTATGGTGGCGCCAAGGATATTATCCTTGCCCGGCACGGTCAGCACTTCGATAAAACCGTGGCGCTCCCCATCGGCAATGGCTCTGTCCAGCTCGGCCAGCTCAAAGCGGGTCGCCTCGAAAGGAATCCCCTGCGCTTCGGCTTCCTTGCGATTGAGGCCGACCCGGGCAATCTCCGGCGTGGTGTAGGTGGCCGCCGGAATGACCCGATAGTCGGCCCGAAAGCGCTTGAACTGGCCAAACAGGGCATTGACCGCCGCATACCAGGCCTGATGGGCGGCAAAGTGGGTGAACTGGTAAGGGCCCGCTACGTCTCCCACTGCCAGTATGCTGGGGAAGTTAGTGGCAAGAAAGCCATCGACCGCTATGGTGCCGCGGGGGGCAAGCTCGACCCCCAACTCTTCGAGCCCGAAGCCGCTCACATTGGCGACCCGACCCAGTGCCAGCAGCAGTTGATCCCCTTCCACCACCTGTGTCTCATTGCCCCGGCGCAGTTGCAGCCGGATGGGTAGATCCCCCTTGGCTGCGGGCAGATAGTCGGCTCGTTCGGCGCGCCAGCCGGTGAGTAGCTGCACGCCATCTCGGCTCATCTGCCCGGCCAGGGCGTCGGCTACCTCTCTATCTTCGCGGGGCAGCAGTTGCTCCGAGAGTTCCACCAAGGTCACGGGAATGCCGAGCAGGGCGAAGCTCTGGGCCAGCTCGCAGCCGATGGGGCCGCCGCCCAGCACCAGCAGGCGGCGCGGCGGGGTGCGCAGCTGCCAGAGGCTATTCGAGGTGAGGTAAGGCACCTGATCCAGCCCCGGCAGCTTGGGCACCAGCGGCCGGGCGCCGGTGGCGATGACGATATGGCGGCTGGCAAGGCGCTGGCCGTTAACCTCCACCTCCCAGGGAGAGACCAGCCGCGCCTCCCCTTCGATGCATTCCACTCCAAGCCCTTCATAGCGCTCGATGGAATCGTGGGGCTCGACCTCCTTGATAACCTCAGCCACCCGTGCCATCACCGCCGCAAAATCGGCGCGGGAGTGGCTTGGG
>NZ_JRJY01000070.1:108693-118318 GCF_000801015.1 Aeromonas sp. ZOR0001
TCGTCGGCTTTACGCTGCTCTGCGGCAAAGCGGGCGCTTCGGATCAATGCCTTGGAGGGGACGCAGCCGCTGTTGAGGCAATCGCCCCCCATCTTGTGCTTCTCGATGAGCGCCACCTTGGCCTTCACCGCCGCGGCGATATAGCTGGTGACCAGCCCACCGGCGCCCGCACCTATTACCAGCAGGTTGTAGTCGTAGCGAGCGGGTTTGCGGTAGGGGGCGAGCAGGCGCCGCTGGGCGAGGTGTGTGGTCAATTTCTTGACCAGCCAGGGCATCAGGCCGAGCAGGGTCAACGCGACCATCAGGCCGGGGGAGAGGATATTGCCGGTGCTGGTTAACTGGCCAAGCTCGCTGCCCGCCAGTACATAGACGAAGGTGCCGGGCAGCATGCCAAGCTGGCTGACCCAGTAGTAGGTGCTGACTCTGATGGGGGTGAGCCCCATCAGCAGATTGACCAGAAAGAAGGGGAAGATAGGGATGAGGCGCAGGCTCAGCAGATAGAAGGCCCCCTCCTTCGCCATGCCGGACTGAAAGGTGGCCAGCTTGTCGCCAAAGCGGGCGGTGACCCAGTCGCGCAGCAAGAAGCGGGCGCTGAGAAAGGCCAGGGTCGCGCCTAGGGTGCTGGCGAAGGAGACCAGCAGCAGCCCCCAGCCGACGCCGAACACAGCGCTGCCACCCAGGGTGAGCAGGCTGGCACCGGGCAGGGAGAGGGCAGTGCTCAGCACATAGATAAGCACGAACAGCAGGCTTGCCGAGACAAAGTGGCTGTCGACCCATTGCGCCACAGCCGCCTGCTGGGCCTGCAAGGCGTCCAGAGTGAGGTAACGACCGAGATCGAGTGCAAAAAAGGCGCCGATAAGGCCCCCCATGACCAGTGCAAGCAGCAGGCGGGTCCGGTTCATCAGGCGTCCTTGCTGTCTGGCTGGGCAGGGCGTTCCGGCTGCACCGGCAGCTGGCAGAAGCCCTGCGGCGCGATATCGAGGGCGGCGTTGAACTTGGCCGACATGTTCTGGAAGGCGATAAGGCCGGTCAGTTCCACCATGGCATCGTCATCGAACCAGGGCTTGAGGCGGGCTGCCTGTTCATCGCTGACCCCATCGAGGCCAGTCATCGCTTCGGTGTAGTCGAGCACCGCTTTTTCCCGCTCGTCAAACAAGGGGCTTTCGCGCCAGTTGGCCAGCGCCTCCACCTTCTCGCTGGAGCCGGCTCTCTTTACCAGGGTCATGGCGTTGATGTCGACGCAAAAACGACACCAGTTGAGCTGGGAGACCCGCACCGTCACCAGCGAGCGCAGCACGGGATCGATGGGGGAGCGCTTGCGGTTGATGACCCCGTAGAGGGTGGCGACGGCAGCAAAGAGGCGCGGCGAGCGGCCCCAGCACTTGCCCGGAATAAGCACCTGACCATAGTTGCGCTTTTGCAGCCAGAAAAAGGGGCGGATAAACCAGGCATATTCCCGGTCGGGTTTGACCTCAACGCGCATCAGTTACCTTCTTGTTGTTTCACACTTACGGTTTCAAATTGGGTTTGTAGGCCTGACCGAGGCGCTCGTTCAGGCGGGTCAGGAAATCCTCGATCCGCGCCCGGTTGGTGCCCAGATCGCTTTGCCCCTGACGGGAGGCTGATCGCATATCGATGCGGGTCTCTTTGGGGCCAGTAAAGACCCGCAGCGCCACATCATCCTGAAAGCCGAACCAGCCGGTGGTAACCACCGCATCCAGACCATCCGGGCTGGGTCGTACCTGCCAGCCCACCTCCTGCATCAGTTCGCTGGCTTCAATCAACACTTCGGCAGGAGAAGCCCTGGTAAAGAGAGGACCGGGTTTTGCCTCAACTGCTTTCAGCGGTGCGCTATTTATTGGCAGATCCTGCGCCGTTCTGAGCTCTGCCGCCCAGCGTAGCTGGGGGGGATTGTAGGGATCTGTGCTCACATCGTTGATCAGCGGCATCCGCAGCGCCTGTGCCACAAAGGTCAGCGGCAGCAGCAGCGGCAAAGCGCCGAGGACGCTGGCGTAGCGGTTGCGGCTCCAGGGCAGACGCACCAGCAAGATCAGGGAGACAAGGACTCCGATGAGACAGATCGCAAAACCGATCCACCAGGGCCAGAGATGAAAGCGGCTGCCGAGGGCGCCAGCGAGCGGGAGTAACCAGGCCAGCAGGGGCCACAAGCAAGAGCAGGGCATAGCACGGGATCCATCGTCGAATGTGGACAATGCCGAGAAGGATAAACTTAATTGCCTGATAACGTTAGTAAATTGATGAGAGTTTGGCGTGGTTTTGGTCAGTTTTGCGAGGGAGATTCAGAGGTCGATGAAGCCCGCCTGACGGGAGCTTCACCGAGAAAATGGTCAGTTGCGATGACTTAGTTGCGATAGAGCACTTTGATCAGATGAAAGCCGAACTTGGTGCGCACCGGCCCCAGCACCTTGAGCAGTTCACCCTTGAAGACGGCATCGTCAAATGCTTTCACCATATCGCCCTTGGAAAATTCTCCCAAATCGCCAAAACGCTTGCCTGAGGGACAGGTAGAGAAGCGCTTGGCCATCTGGCCGAAGTCGGCTCCCTTCTCGATCTTCTCCTTGATCTCCAGACACTGTTTTTCGGTCTTGACCAGAATGTGCTGGGCACAGGCTTTTTTCATCGGGGCGCTCCTGGGAGTAATGGCGAAGGTTGTTAACGCCAAGGGTGGTAGCAAATGGGGGCGCAAGAGTACCCCAATTTGCCACCGGCGTCAGCCATCACAGCCGCCCTTTATCGGCCGTATTATTGGCGAGCGCGGGTGGTCAGCATGGCGCGGGGACGCGCTTGCCAGATGATCTCCAGACCGAGCAGGGCGTAGAGGCTCCAGATGGCCAGCGGATTGAGCCACTCTCCCCCCAGTTGCAGGGTCATCAGGGCGCAACCTGCCAGCAGCAAGGTGATGCCCGGCAGCCGCCAGTGGACGGGCAGGGGGGCCAGCATCGCCATCGCCAGCAGAATGCCGAGGCCAAACGGCAGGTTCAGGGCGGTAAAAGCCAGCGCCTGCTGACCACTCATGCCGGTCAGCAGGGCCAGCAGGGCGCTGCAACAGGCGAGAAAGGTGATGAACTCGAGACGATCGGCAATATAGTCAGCCATCTGTTCGCTACGTGCATGCATGATGTGTCTCCTTCAGTTGATGCTTCAAGTGTGAGGGAGGGGCGGCTGCAAAGGCAGCGGGATAATTCGATTGCGCTGAACGAGCAATTCTTAATCACCCGCTACGGCTGGCTTTAGGGTGTGCCGGGCCTGTTAAACGGTGAGGGTGGGGTGATGCCGACAAACTCTGTCGTGGTGGGTTTCTGCTGGTAAAGAGAGGAGGAGAGGTGACAAATGGTGCCTGATGGTGGGGTGAGCCTTATTCAGGGCAGGTCAATTCGCTTCCATCGGGAAAGCGGGCGGCGTCATTGTCACCAAAATGTGTGATTTGTGGTCAACCTCTTAAAAGATATGGCGAATTTGCCAATGGTGCTGCGCTGTCGCTGGCCGATGCCTATGTTAGGATAAGGTTCGCCATTTTTCTGGCGCGCATTTTTGTGTCGCGGCCATGCACTGCATGACGTGCTGCGCCGCATTCGGGGTTGGCCCGAAAGGGCGCTGGTTTCCTTCACCACAGATTCAGGAATATTGACCTTTGACAGGATGCATTTCATCCCTGCTGGCAGGGCGTTCACTGTCCGGCCCTGCGTTTCGCCGCGGCCTGCGGGTACTGGGGGTGGGCCTGTTGCTGTCGCTGCTGGCTTCGCCCGCGTTTGCCGCCAAGCTCACCTATCAGGTCAAGGGGTTGAAAGGGGAGAACAAGGATAACGTTGAAGCCTACCTCAATGCCCTGCCGGTCTATCAGGAGCGCCAGTATCGTCCTGCCCGCGCCAAAATCACCGAGAGCGTGCAAAAGGCGCTGCAGGTTTATGGCTACTACCAGCCGAAAATCACTCTGAGTCGCGACAAGAAAACCCCGTCCAAAGTGGTGATTGAGGTGGACAAGGGGGAGCCGGTCATCGTCTCCCGCCTCGATATTCTGCTGGAGGGGGATGCGGGCAGCGACGAGCTCTACAGCGCCCTGCTGGACAAGTTGCCCCTCAAAGAGGGCGAGCCCCTCAACCACGCCAAATATGAATCCATCAAGGCGGATCTGGGCAGCCTCGGGCTGGCCCGCGGTTACTTTGATGCCAAGCTGAGCAAGAGTCAGGTCAAGGTGTTCCCGGACAAGGGGACGGCGGAGATCTTTATTCTGTTCGAATCGGGCCATCGCTACCGTTTTGGCGAGATCCGCTACGATGCCACCCCCGAAGCGCTTCACCTTATTCGCCCGCTTATCAACATCAAGAGCGGCGACCCCTATCTCGCCATCCGTCTGGCCGAGATGTCGCAGGATGTCTCCTCCACCAAGCTGTTCCGTCAGGTCGATATCAAGCCGGTATTGAGCGAGGCGAGCAACTATCGGGTGCCCATCGCGGTGACGCTGGATAACCGGGTCGATCACGAAATCGAGACCGGTATCGGTTATGCCACCGACGTAGGGCCGCGGATGAGTGCCACCTGGGAGAAGCCCTGGGTCAACCGCTACGGCCACCGCCTGTTTGCCACCGCCAAGGTGTCGGCGCCGGAGGCAGAGCTCAGCTTCGACTACCAGATCCCGGTGGGTAACCCGCTGCGGGACTACTACTCCATCCAGACCGGCTACCAGTACAAGGACAACAACGATACCCGCTCCGATCTCACCACTATCGGTGTGCACCGCTGGACGCGGCGGCCGGAGAGCTGGGATCGGGACGTCTTTATCCGGCTGGAGAACGAGATCTATACCCAGGGTGCCGACGAGGGGAACAGCTTGCTGCTGATCCCCGGGGTCTCCTGGTCCCGACTGCGGGTGCGCGGCACTCTGGTGCCCGATTGGGGGGATCGCCAGCAGCTGACGCTGGAGTTCTCCGACCCCAGATGGGGTTCCGACATCAGCTTTATGCGGGTGTGGGGGCGTAGCAAGTGGCTCCGTACTCTTGGCGATAACCACAGATTCCTGATGCGGGCCGAGCAGGGGGCCATCATAGGTGACAGCTTCTCGCTGGTGCCGCCGTCCTTGCGCTTCTTTACCGGTGGCGATCAGACGGTGCGCGGCTTTGGTTACGAGAGCATCTCCCCCACCGGGCCGGATGGCAAGCTGACCGGTGGCCGCTACACCAGCGTGGCCAGTCTGGAATACAACTACCGCTTCAGCGAGAAGTGGCTGGGGGCCATGTTTGTGGATGGAGGCACCTCCACCACCGATTACAGCGAGCCCTGGAAAATAGGTACCGGCGTCGGTGTGCGCTGGGTCACCCCCATCGGTCAGGTCAGGCTGGATCTGGCGGTCGGGGTATCGGAAGAGGACAAGCCCTTGCGGCTGCATTTCGCATTGGGGCCTGAATTATGATGTTGTCTAAACGCTTTTTTCTTTGGCCGCTGCGGCTGTATCTTGCGCGGGGGTCTGCATTGTGATCTGGCTAAAACGCATCTTTCTCTGGCTGATGGGGCTGGTGTTCCTGTTGCTCATCGGCGTCAGCCTGCTGGGCTTTACCCATCAGGGCAACAAGTGGTTGTGGCAACAGGCCAAGGGGGCGCTGCCCTCCCTCAAGGGGGAGCTGGTGGCCGGTCAGCTTGGCTATGGCTGGACTCTGGAAGGGGTCGGTTGGCAGGATGAGCTGGTGGATGTGACGGTGGATCGCGCCGTACTCGACTGGGATCTCGGCAAGTTGCTGCAGGGCAAGCTCTGGATAAAATCCCTGGCGGTGACCCATCCGGTGGTCAAGGTAGCCGATTCCGAGCCTGCTCCGGAAGAGCCTTCCGAACCCTTTGTCTGGCGCCCGCTGCCACTCAAGATCCAGGTCGATAACCTCAAGGTAGCCGATCTCGATCTGGCGGTGCCCGGTGTGGCTGTGACCCTGGGGTCCCTCGATATCGGCGCCACCCTCAACCGCAAGGGGCTGATCGTGCGTGGCCCGGTGCTCGATAACTTGAAGGTGACGCTGGATGACGCGGCGCCCGCCAGCGCAGCCAAATCCGCCAAGCAGCCAGCCGCTAACGAGAAACAAGCCGGAGCTGCGGTGGCGCGCAACGACAAGGCCCGCGCCGAGACAGCCAAACAGGGCAACGGGGCGCCAGTTGCACAAACTGCAAAGGCAGCCCCCATTCTCCTGCCCGCCATTCATCTTCCTTTCCCCATTCAGCTGGAAGGGGTCATCGCGACCCGGGTGCAATATAAGCAGGGCGAGCTGATCGAAGGGCTCGACAGGCTGCTGCTGTCGGCCACTGCTGCCGACGATCGCATCGAGGTGCGCGAGCTCTCGCTACGCCACGCCATGGCCGATCTGGCGCTCAAGGGACACATTCAGCTAAGTGATGACTACCCGCTGGCGGTGACGCTGGATGCCAAGGCCCGCAAGGGGCTGCTGGATGGCGAGCTGCAAGGGGAGCAGGCCACGCTGGCGCTGAGCGGTTCGGTCGGCAAGCTGGGGCTGGCGTTGTCGGCCAAAGGACCGGTCGTCGCCAATCTCAAGGGCTCGCTGGCCGCTCTCGACCCGGATCTCCCTTTTGATTTGACCCTCGACTGGAAGAGCCTCGGCTGGCCTCTTCACAAGCCCGCCAAAGATGAGCCGAGCTATCGGCTGGATAAAGGGAGCCTGACTGCCAAGGGCAAGCTCTCCGGCTATCAGTTTGCCCTCAATACCTCCGGCAAGGGGACCGATGTCCCCCCCTTCAAGCTTGCGCTGGACGGGAAGGGGGATCTGGAGCGGCTCAGCAAGATCGCCTTGCAGCTCAACGCCCTCAAGGGGGAGCTCAAACTCGATGGCAAACTCGCCTGGAACAAGGGGATCGAGTGGCAGGGAACCACCCTGTTCAAGGGGATCAATCCGGCCGAGCTGCTGCCCGAGCTGAAAGGGACGCTGGCCGGTGAGCTGGAGAGCCGTTTCGTGATGAACGAAGCGGGCCACTGGGAGCTGAAACTGCCCAAGCTCAAGGTGGATGGCAAGCTCAACCAGTACCCGCTGGCCCTCAAGGGGGAGCTCAGCGGCAACGACAAGATGGAGTGGCAGATCCCGGCGCTCTCGCTCCAAAGTGGCCCGAACCAGTTGCAGGCCAAGGGCAGCATCAGCACTGCCCAATGGAAGCTCGATGCCAACCTGCAGGCTCCCCAGCTGGGGGGTATCTATCCCGGCCTGAAAGGGGATATCAAGGGGCAGGTGAAGGTCAGTGGCAATCAGCAGACGCCAAAAATCGATGCGGATCTGGCCTCCGAGCGGCTCTACTATGCCGGCACCGACCTGAAGGGCATTAGCCTCAAGGGCAATGCGGTGATCGGTGCCAAACCGGCCGGTGAGCTCTCGCTGTTGGTGGCGCAGTTGAAACAGGGCGAAACCAAGCTCAGCCAGCTGGCCCTGAACCTCAGCGGCGATATCAGTCAGCATCTGTTGACCCTGACCATGAAGGGTGACCCTGTTGCGGCCAACCTCAAACTGGGTGGCGGCGTGCGCGGGGATCACTGGCGCGGGGCGCTCTCCGAGTTGCGGCTGAAAACCCCGCTGCGCCGTTGGGACTTGAGCTCCCCCTGGGCGCTGGATCTCGATCTGCCGCGTCAGCGGCTGGCGATGGGGGATCTCTGCCTCGGCTCCCAGGGGGCCAGCCTCTGCGTCAAGGGGAGTCAGGTCTCCGCTGCCCAGGGTACCCTGGAGTTTGCCCTGAGCGAGTTTGATCTCAAACGGCTGCGCCCCTGGTTGCCGGACAACTTCCGCTGGCAGGCAATGCTCTCCGCCGATGGCCGCGCCAGTTGGCGTGGCAATCAGCCTACCTTGCATGCGGTGGTGCGTACCACGCCGGGCACTTTTGTGGCCGATGGCCTCAAGACCGACTATCAGCAGCTGGCTCTGGCCCTTGATTTCGAGCGGCAGCAGGCGGCCATTCGCCTCGATTTTGCCTCCAAACAGATCGGCAATATCGATACCGATCTGCTGATCAGGGAGCCCGCCGGTCGCGGTCTGCTCGGTGGTCAGCTCAAGTTTGACGATCTCAAGCTTAATACCTTTGCGCCGCTCATCCCTGAGGTGCGCTCCCTGCAAGGGATCATCTCCGCCGATGCCCGCTTCGACGGCACCCTGGCGGCGCCCCTGCTGTTTGGCCAGCTCAACCTGCGTGACGGTGAAGTGCAGACCCACTCCGACATGGTGACCCTGACCAAGCTGGTGACCCGCCTCAAGATCGAGGGCAACCGCGCCGAGCTCGATGGCTCCATGCTGGTGGGCAAGGGGCCGCTGGCGTTGGGCGGCTGGCTCAGCTGGGCCAAGATGCCGGTCAGCGGCAGCCTCACCATTCAGGGCAAGGATCTGGAGGCACAATATCCGGGCATGGGCCGGGTCAGAGTCTCGCCCGATATCGCGGTGTCGCTGGGTGAGGAGACCCGGATTACCGGTCAGGTGGATATTCCCTGGGCGCGCATTCTGGTCAAGAGCCTGCCGGATTCGGCGGTGGCTGTCTCTGATGATGTGACCGTGGTCTATGACGATCTGCCCCCTGCTCCCAAGCAGGCAAGTCTGCCGCTGGCGATGAAGGTGGCGATCCGCCTTGGCAACGATGTGAAACTTGATGCCATGGGACTGAAGACCGATGTCTCCGGCGGTCTCAATATCCGTCAGGATCCCGAGAAACCGCTGGCAGGCAACGGCCAGCTGGTGCTCACCAACGGCCGCTTCAAGGCTTACGGTCAGAACCTCATCATCAAGGAGGGGCGGATCCTCTTCTCCGGTCCGCTGGATCGACCATTCCTCAACATCGAAGCCAACCGGGATCCCGATACCATCGAGGGTCAGGTGACGGTCGGGGTGCGGGTGACCGGCCCTGCCAGCAAGCCGGAGATCACCGTCTACTCCGAGCCGCAGATGGCGCAGTCAGAGCAGCTCTCCTATCTGCTGCGCGGCAAAGGGCTGCAAACCAACGGAGAAGATGGCGGTTTCAACGGTCTGCTGGTGGCCGGTGCGGTCAATCAGGCCAATGGCGTGGTGTCGAGCATCGGCGAGTCGCTCGGGATGAGCGATGTCTCCCTCGATACCGCGGGCAGTGGTGACAACACCCAGGTGACTCTGTCGGCCTATCTGCTGCCGGGCTTGCAGTTCCAGTACGGGGTCGGGGTCTTCAGCCCCATCGCCGAATTCAAGCTGCGCTACGAGGTATTGCCACGGCTCTATCTGCAGGCGATGAGCGGGGTGGCTCAGGCGGTCGATATCTTCTATCGCTTTACTCTGTAACGCTTCATCCCGTAACAGGGCTGATATGAACCTAAACGGGAGGCGCAGGCCTCCCGTTTTTTATTGCGCGATCGGCTGCAGGTAAATGGCGATAAGGGACTGGAGTGCAGAGGGAGAATGGATTGCGGCGGGCTATAAATGCGAAAACCCGGCGCCAGGCCGGGTTTTCTGAATGATGGTGGAGGGAGAAGGATTCGAACCTTCGAAGGCAGAGCCGTCAGATTTACAGTCTGATCCCTTTGGCCGCTCGGGAACCCCTCCACGGGGTATTGCTTTCAAATTGTCGCACTTGAAATGGTGGAGGGAGAAGGATTCGAACCTTCGAAGGCAGAGCC
>NZ_JRJY01000070.1:118328-130021 GCF_000801015.1 Aeromonas sp. ZOR0001
AGTGCGAGGCGCATACTAACAGATCTTCCGGTTTTGTGAACCCCCAAGCAGGATTTTTCCATTAAAAGAATTGGATTTGTGGCCGATAACCAGTGAAATCGCCATTTTCGAGAGTTATCTCATGCTGCCCAGTTCAATCCGTAATCACCTGCTCGTCGATGAGGGCCAGTTGGGGCAGCGCCTCAACCGTGACCTGCAACATGGCGATCGCGCTGATTTCCGGTTGCATCTGGCCCTGCTGACCGATGCGGTGGAGGAACAGCCCTGGTTTGATGCCAAACCGGCGGCCACTCCCCAGAGCCGTGACTGGCGTCTGCACTTTGCGCTGAGACCGGCAGAGGTGCTGGTGGCTGAAGGGGCGGGGAGTGACTGCAGTGCCATCAATGAGCGGTTGCAGCAAGGGGGAAGCATGGTGGATGTGCGGCTCTGGCTGGCGCTGCAAACACCGCCGCTGGCGGTCAAACAGCCGCTGATGGATGAGGCTGTCTATGACAACCTGTCACCGCTGGCGCGGGAGCGGTTGCAAGGAAAGCTGGCCGATATGCCACGCCAGGAGGACCCGCTGGTATTGCTGCCGATCCTCGATCGTTTGCAAGAGGGGGTGGATACCCGGTTGCACTGGCTCAGTTGATGGCGCCTGTTCACTGGTGTAACGCGATGTTTGTCGGCAAATCACAGGCAACAAAAAGGCGGGTGACCCCGCCTTTATGCTCTTTGGAATTTTTAGCCTTGCGGCATGCAATCAAGCGTCAGCTTCATCCGGTTGTGGCTGCTCTTTGAGCGCTGCATTGGCACGACGGGCAATCGGCTTTTCGGTGTGACGGTTGAGTTGGCGCTCCAGTTTTTGCCCCAGTTCGTTGATGGCGGCGTAGAGATCCTCATGCTCTGCCTGGGCAAACAATTTGCCGTTGGGGATGCCAGCACTGGCTTCGACAGTGAACATCAGACGCTCTTTGGAAACAATCACATGAGGTGTGATGAGAGGCACCTGAAGACGTTCGAGCTTTTCAAAACGGGATTCGATGCGCTCGCGGATAGCCGGGGTGATGTCGATGATTTTGCTGGTAATTTCGATTTTCATATTGGCCCCCTTCGGGTCGTCTTGCTTGTGTCTTCACCTTCAGATTACTCATTGGTAAAGATTGAAATGTGATCTATGTCACATAACCTTCCCTTGGCTATTCAGTAACTTATAAATTGTGATCTTTTCCGGTTTCGTGCCAAAAACAGCTTGAGCTCCATGAAACTGGCAGGCAGTATGACGGGAATAGGATCGTTTCTGTCCCTTCTTGGCAGCACTTCGTGTCGACCTCATGTCCGGTTTCCACTGCTTGATATCGCATGTTTGTACTCTTCCCTCGCAACCTCTGATCTGATGAGCGGATGCAGGGGGCGTTGCTATGCCTGATTGGACATCAAACGTGGTTGGTTGTTGTGTTGGAGTGGTAAATGAAGCAGCAGGCCACGCAAGTCATGTGGTTTTTCGATCGGCAACATGATCAGTGGAGTCTTTCTGATCAGGGGGCCTACCAGCAGTGGCAAGGGGAGGGCAATCATCCCTGGGCCGCTCGCCTGTTACCGGAAGATGAGGCAGGCTTTGCCGATTTTCTTGTCCGGCTTCATGAATCACATCTGCCAGAACAGTTTATTGGTCATCTGAAAGATGATCAGGGGCAGCTCAACCATGTGCTCTGGAGCGGCCAGTTTGTGCCCACCCAGCAGATCTGCTGTGGCTGGCTGGCCCCTCTTGATACCGCCAACAGTGCGGTATCCTCCCTCAATCTCTCTTTGCCGTTGCTGCAAACCACCCTGCTTACCCAGTTGGCGCAGGCGCTCTCTGCCCGCACCGGGCTCGATTTCTTCAATACCCTGGTCAGCCAGCTGGCCCATATCCTCAAGGTGGATGCGGTCTGGGTGGGTGAGTTGTGCGGTGCCGACCGGGTCAAAGTGCTGGCTGCCGACGGGCTGGCGTTGAAGGACTATCCGCTGGCGGGTTCCCCCTGTCAGGAGCTCTACAAGCAAGGGGCCATCTGTTTCGAGGTGATCGACGAGTCGCAGGAGTATCAACCCTGGCTGGCGGCCGGGCAGACTTATTATGGTCAGCCGCTGTTTGATGCCAGAGGCCAACTTCTGGGCCATCTGGCGCTGCTCTATTCGGCCCCGGCAGATACCAGCAACCTCACCTCGGTGCTCAATACCTTCTCGGTACGGATGGTGGCCGAGCTGGAGCGTCTGCAATCCGATGCCCAGATGCGCCTCTCTGCCGTTGCATTCGAGACCCACGAAGGGATCATCATTACGGATCCGGGGTTCAAGATCCTGCGGGTCAACAACGCCTTCAGCCAGATCACCGGCTTCGACAGCCAGTCGGTGCTGGGCCTGCATCTGGAAGAGGATCTCTGGCCAAATCTGGGTGGGCTCGGCTACGAGCTCAATACCCTCAGCCGCTGGCAGGGGGAGACCCAGCGTCGCCATGTCGATGGTCACACCTATCCCCAGTGGGAGATAGTGACGCCGGTGCAGGACGAGAAGGGGGTGATCAGCCACTTTGTCATCTGCTTCGAGGATATCTCCGAGCGCAAGGCGGCCGAGCGACGCATTCAGGATCTCGCCTATTACGACGAGCTGACCGGATTGCCCAATCGCCGTCAGCTCCACGAGACTCTGGTGCAGACCTTCAACGAGGCGACCCGCGATGGCTTGATTGGCGCCCTGCTCTTTATCGATCTCGATCACTTCAAGACCATCAACGACTCTCTCGGCCACGCCACCGGCGACTGGTTGCTCAAAGAGGTCGCCGCCCGTCTCAAACGCCTGGTGCGACAGGGGGATTGTCTGGCCCGCCTCGGTGGTGACGAGTTTGTACTGCTGCTGCCATCGCTCTCGGCCAGCCCGCCCCAGGCGGAGATGCAGGCCGATATCATTGCCGAACGGCTTATCACCGAGATTGCCGCTCCTTATACCTATGTGGGGCAGGTGCTGCACATCGGCGCCAGTGTCGGCATTACCCTGTTTCCGGATCGGGAGCAGGGGGTCGATGATCTGCTCAAGCAGGCGGATACCGCCATGTATCAGGCCAAGTCCGCTGGCCGCAAGACCCGTCGCTTCTTCGATGCCTCGATGCAGCAGCAGGCGGATCGCCGTCTGCTCATTCACAACGAACTGCGTAACGCCCTCAGCCAGCAAGAGCTGACCCTCTACTATCAGCCCCAGCATATGGTCGATGGCGGCGATATCATTGGTGTCGAGGCGCTCATTCGCTGGCAGCCGGCCGGTCGCTCGCTGGTCTCGCCGGCCGAGTTTATTCCCATCGCTGAGGAGACGGACCTGATTGTCGATATCGGCAACTGGGTGCTGCACGAGGCGTGCGCCCAGTATGTGCTGTGGGAGGAGAACGGCATCCATATTCCGCAGATCTCGGTCAACGTCAGTGCCAAGCAGTTCCATGCCACCGATTTTGTCGAGCGGATCCACGATGTGTTGGCGCAAACCGGCATGGATCCGGCCTGCCTCAATCTGGAGATCACCGAGTCCGTGGTGCTGGGTCATGCCGAGGACACCATCAGCAAGATGACCGAGCTCAAGGAGCTCGGCATCAGCTTTGCCATCGACGATTTTGGCGCCGGTTACTCCTCCCTGAGCTATCTCAAGCGGCTGCCTGCCGATGAGCTCAAGATCGACCGCTCCTTCATTCAGGACATCCCGAAAGATGGTGACAACATGGCCATCGTCGAGGCGGTGATCGCCATGGCGCGACATATGGGGTTCAACGTCACGGCGGAAGGGGTGGAATCCCGTCAGCAACTGGAGTTTCTCAAGGCGCAGGGGTGCAGTTTTTATCAGGGCTATCTCGCCTCCAAGCCGCTGCCGGTGCCCTATCTGGAGAAATATGTACAGCGGCTGACCAGACCGGAGCAACTGCGTGAAATGCAGCTGAGCGAGCCAGAAAAATAGTCCTTTCTCCCCGCTGTAGCGCTGCCCGGCAACGGGTAGAATGAGAGGCAGTAGACCCACCGCCACCGGGCGGTGTATTGCCCTCAATGGAGATGTTCAGTGAAAGCTGTATGGGGAATTGTTTTGTCGGCGCTGTTTGTGCCGACCCTGATGGCGCAGACTGCCGACCAGACGCTCTACCGTCAGGCGTATGACGCCGTACGGGCCAATGACCAGGCCCGTTTTCAGCAAATTCGTGCCCGTTTGACCCATTATCCCCTGTTGCCCTATCTCGACTACTATCAGCTCGCCTTTCGTCCGGGGGCGGCGGATTACAACGATGTGACTCGCTTTATCCGCCAGCATGGGGATACTCCCCAGTCCAACCGGCTGGAGCGCAGTTATCTGACCTATCTGGCCCAGAGCCAGCAGTGGTCGCAGTTCCTGCGCTTCTATCCGGCCAAGCCGAGCTCCACCGACCTGCTCTGCATGCACTATCAGGCGCTCTATTACACCGGCAAGCCGAAAGAGGCGTTGCAGGGGGCGGGCAAGATCTGGATGAGCGGTCAATCGCGTCCCGATGCCTGCTCCCCGCTGTTCCAGCTGTGGCAGGCATCCGGTCAGCGAACCCAGGAGAAGATCTGGCAGCGGATGACGCTGGCGTTCGAGGCGGAAAACCCCAATCTGATCCGCCATCTTGGCGCGACCCTGGGTAGCGGCTTGCAGAGCTATGGCGATCAGATGGTGACCCTGTTCGAGCAGCCCGCCAAGGCGATGAACCAAGCCTATTTCAGCAGCAATCCCTATTCCCGCAAGCTGCTCTCCCTCGGTTTGACCCGTTATGCCAATCAGGAGCCGGAGTCGGTGCTGCGCCAGCTTGCGCTGTTTCGCAGCCGTTTCGGCCTGACCCAGGCCGAGGTGAAACCGGTAGAGCGTGCCATTGCCCGCCGCCTGCTGCTGGATCGCTCCATTGCCCAGCGCAGCTGGGTCGACAGTACGGTGAAAAAGCTGGCTGATCCCGACATTACCGAGCTGCGGGCACGACTGGCCATCTGGGAGCAGGATTGGCGTGGCCTCTCCGGCTGGGTGAAGATGATGCCGATGGCCCGTCAGAAAGAGGATCGCTGGCGCTACTGGATGGCGCGCTCTCTTGAAGTACAGGGGCAGCAAAAACCGGCGCGGGATCTCTATCTGGAGACCGCCAACCTGCGCGGTTTCTACGGCTTCATGGCCGCCCAGCGCACCGGGGTGCCTTATCGCATCAAGAACCAGAGCGTCAAGCATGTACCGGACTGGCGTACGGCCAGTCAGCGCTGGCCCTTCCTGTTGCGGGTGCGCGAGCTGTTGTCGATGAACGAGATTGCGGCGGCCCGCTCGGAGTGGATCCACAATATGGATCGCAATCCGGTGGCCCAGCGCATCGAGTTTGGTCATATCGCCCTCAATCAGGGCTGGCACGAGCTGGCCATTCTCGCCAGCATTCGCGCCGAGGCGTGGGATGCCCTCGACCTGCGCTTCCCGCTGCCGCTCAAGCGCACCTTCTCCCAGATGGCGCAAGAGCGCACCATGAACACCAGTTTGCTCTACGCCATCTCCCGTCAGGAGAGTGCCCTCTATCCGCTGGCCCAGTCGCCGGTGGGGGCGCGCGGTCTGATGCAACTGATGCCTGCTACTGCCAAAGAGACTGCCGGCAAGCTGGGGGTGCCCTATCGCAACGAGCAGCAACTGTTTGATCCGACGATGAATATTCGTCTGGGGAGCGCCTATCTCAAGCGTTTGCTGGATGTCTATGATGGCAACCGGATCCTGGCGGCGGCGGCCTACAACGCCGGGCCGGGACGGGTAAAACGCTGGCGAGAGCAGAGTGACAACAAGCCGATGGACGTGTGGGTCGAGAGTATTCCCTACAAGGAGACCCGCAACTACGTGCAAAACGTGTTGTCGTTCGATCTCATTTATCAGCACAAGCTGCAGCAGCCGCTGCGCTTCATGTCGGAGCGGGAGCTCAATCACGCCTATTGAGTCGGGGGCCGCCAGCCGGCCCCTGTTTTCAAATTTCCCTGCTGCCGAGTATCATCGGGTAAAGTTTTGTTACCAAAGGAAACATGCCTGGTGACCTGGCTCCGGGAATTGCATCAGGCCGCAGGGTATACTCGGGCGTCGGCACCGACAGGTTCCCCCACAATAAAGGAATGGATAGTGGCAACGATTAAAGACGTTTCTCAGCTGGCAAATGTGTCTATCTCCACCGTGTCGCGGGTTATCAACAACACGGCACAGGTAGCACCGGAAAAGCGTGAGGCCGTACTGGCGGCCATGAAGGAACTGAATTTTCGACCCAACAGTTTTGCCCAGGCACTGGTCAGCAAGCGTTCCAACTGCATTGGCGTGCTGGTTGGCGACCTCTGCGGCGGCCCCTTCTTTGCCCAGATGATGCGTGGCATCGAAACCATGGTCGATCAGGCCAACAAGTTCACCATCGTCATGTCTGGCAACCACGATATCGCGCGCGAGCGTCACGCCATTCAGGCGCTGCTGCAGCGCCAGTGCGATGCGCTGATCCTCCACAGCAAGGCGCTTCCGGACGAGGAGCTGAGCGAGCTGGCGGCAGGCTCTACCCCCATCGTCTTTATCAACCGTCAGGTGCCGGGTGCAGAAGATCGCTGCGTCTGGCTCGATAACCAGGCGGGGATCACCACCGCGTGCCAGCACTTGCTGGATGCCGGTCATCGCAACATCGCCTTTATCACCTCCGATGATGAAGAGTTTGTCGATGGTCAGCAGCGGATGGCCGGTTACACCCAAACTCTGGCGAGAGCCGGGATCGCCTTTGATCCTGCACTCGTCAGTCGCGCCTATGCCGACGAAAATGGCGGCTATGTGGCGATGAGTGAACTGCTGGCCCGTGGTGTCGAGTTCACCGCCGTGCTCGGTTTCAACGACGGCATGGTGGCGGGGGCGATCTCTTGCCTGCTGGAGCGGGGTTACAAGATCCCGCAGCAGGTGTCGGTGGTGGGGTTCGACGATATCCCTTACGCCCGCTACATCTATCCCAAGCTCACCACGGTGCGCTACCCCATCGAGGAGATGGGCAGCCGCGCTGCCGAGCTGGCGCTGCGTCTGCTCGATCACAAGCCGGTGGACGGCCTGGCGCTCAAGTTTGAAGCCCAGCTGGTGGAGCGTGAGTCAGTCGCCTGATGTGCGTCAGACAGTGAACAACAAGGTGGCCCCATTGGGGCCACCTTGTTTTCTGCGTTATCTGAATAATCCGCTATTTATCCCGCCAGGGCGATCCGCTGCTGGCGGCGCGCCTCCACCCCTTCTGCTACCATATCGAGCAGCCGCCTTGTCTGTTCCCAGCCGATGCAGCTATCGGTGACCGACTGGCCGTAGCGCAGCGGTTTGCTGCCGATATCCTGACGTCCTTCGCAGATAAAACTTTCCACCATGATGGCGGCGATGGCATGGCTACCTGCACCCAGCTGGTTGGCAATGTCACGGGCAACCAGCAGCTGGCGGGCATGTTGCTTCTGGCTGTTGCCGTGGCTGCAATCGATCATCAGCTGGGGTGACAGATGATGTTGGCGCAGCAAGTCGCCAGCCTCTGTAACATGATTGCTCTGATAGTTGGGCTGGCGGCCACCGCGCAGGATCAGGTGGCAGTCGAGGTTGCCATGGCTGCGCACCAGTGCCAGCTGGCCATCACCGGAAGGCTGGGTATAGAGGTGGGCTGCCCGGCTTGCGAGGATCGCCTCGACCGCGATCCGGATATTGCCGTCGGTGCCGTTTTTAAAACCGATGGGGCAGGGGAGGGCCGAGGCTAGCTGGCGGTGGAGCTGGGATTCGGTGGTGCGGGCACCGATAGCGCCCCAGCTGATGAGATCCCCCAGATAGAGCATGCTGGTGAGATCGAGAAATTCGGTGGCACAGGCGAGCCCTTCCTGTCCAAGGGCCAGAAGTAACTCGCGGGCCTGGGTTAGTCCCTTTTCCAGCCGATCGCTGCCATCGAGGTCGGGATCGAAGATAAATCCTTTCCAGCCGAGGGTCGTGCGCGGCTTTTCGAAATAGGTGCGCATCACCAGTTGTAGCTGCTCCCCGTATTGGCCCTGCAGTTCAGCCAGCCGGCCACCATAGTCGCGGGCGGCTGCCGGATCGTGAATGGAGCAGGGGCCGATCACCAGCAGCAAGCGGTCGTCCTCTCCCTGCAGAATATAGCGTGCTTGCTGGCGGCTGCGTGTGATTTGGCGAGTAAGTCGTGCCGGACAGGGTCTGACCTTTAACATCTCGTCAGGGGTGGGCAATGTGGCAAGGGGTGAAGCATTCAGAAGTGAGGTGAACATGAGCGATCCTGATGAAAATGGAAATCTGCATGCTCTTTGCTGTCCAGTGGGGATCTTCCCCTTATTCTCTTGGTTAACAGAGCGCGTGCATGGGCCCGCGCTCTGTTATATCGGCCTTGGCTACCTTAGAAGCGGGCTGAGCCGCTGACGTAGTAGCTGCGACCCGGTTCGACGTTCTGGAAGAGGGAGTCTTTCTCTTGCAGGCGCACGTCGGTCAGGTTGTTGATCCCCAGTCGCAGGTCAAAGTTCTCGGTGACCTTGAAGCCGGTGCCGAGATCGAAGGTTTGATAGCTGGGCAGTTTGTCTCTCACGGTTGCATTATTTACCTTGTGTTCGATGAACTGGGTGCCGGTGTAGGTGGTGCCGACAAAGGCATTGACCCGCTCGGTGGCCTGCCAGGTGATCTTGGCGTTGGCCTTGTGCTCCGGCCGCTCGGGCAGAGCCTGACCCTGATCGCCTTCCGCCTTGAGGTAGGTGTAGTTGGCGCCAAGGTTGATATCGTCGGTCAGATCGAGCTTGCCGGTCAGCTCCAGCCCTTTGGTGGTGGCCTTCTCCAGGTTGTACCAGGTGCGATCTTTGGAGTTGGGAAAGGATTTGTAGGTCAGCATATCTTCGATATCGGAGTAGAAGAGGGTGGCGCTGGTCTCCCAGATCCCCTCTCCTGCGATGACCCCCAGCTCGTAGTTGGTGCTGGTTTCCGGTTTGACCTTGTCATTACCATAGATGCTGCAGCGGCCTCCGCAGCTCTCGGTGCTGTAGCCGTTTGTATACTGATGCGAGGCTGGCGCTTTGAAGGCTTGGCTAACACCGCCTTTCACGGTCACCACATCGTTCATCTCATAGACCAGATAGCCGCGCGGGGTGAAGTGGCTGCCGTAGAGCCCGTGGTGATCGTAACGGCCGCCCAGCGTGAAGGTCAGGCTGTCGGTCAGGCCGATCTCGTCCTGAGCGAACAGCGCCTCCTGGGAGTTGCTCTCCTTGCCGCCGATATCCTGGTAACTCACCGCATCCACCAGCTCCCGATCCAGATATTCACCACCCAGGGTCAGGTAGTGGTTGGCCAGCGTCAGGTTGGTGTAGCCCTTCAAAGTAAAGTTGTTCTCTTCTTTAGGCTGCTGGTGGATTTTTAGAACGTCGTTGAAGTCATCTATCTTGGAGCTTTCGTAGTTGACCATGACGGTGGTGTCACCCCAGCTCCAGTTCCCCTTGTGGGTCAGCCCAAACAGGTTGCGATCGTTTTGCTGTTGGCGGCTGTGTATCTTATTGCCGATTTTGCGGAAGATATCGAGAGGCCGCTCATCCTGGTTGTAGAGGTAATCCAGCTCGAAGCGCTGCTGGTCATCCACCAGCCAGCTGAGGGTGGAGGCGAAGTTGCGGGTCTGCTTGGCTTCGATAAGGGGGATGCCTTCAGCGGCTTCGGTGGGGGTCCAGGCTTGACGGTCATACACCTCACCGTTCATCCGGATCAGCAGGTTGTCGGTCAGCGGGCCGGTAAAGCCCAGGTTGGTTCTGTGCTGATCGCCGCCATCCTTGCCCTCGATGGCCTTGAAGTCGGCATCGGCCGCCCCTTGCCAGGTTTTACCCGGCTGCTTGGTGATGATGTTGATGACACCCCCGATGGCATCGGAGCCGTAAAGTGCCGACATGGGGCCACGGATCACCTCGACCCGCTGGATCATGCCAAGGGGCACGGGAGTGTTGTCGAAGTCGCCGCCGCGCCACATGGCATTGGAGGAGGAGAGGCGTTTGCCATCCACCAGCACCAGGGTGTACTTGCCGGACATGCCGCGAATACCGATTTCGCTACGGCCATTGGTGTTAGCTTCAGCCTGAATGCCCACTTCGTGGCGCAGCAGGTCGGCAAGATCATTGACGGGCGCGGCGGCGATCTGTTCGGCCGTGATGACAGAGATAGAGGCCGGTGCCGAGCGGGTATTGTGCGCCGTGGTGGTGACGGTGATCACTTCATCGGCTTGAGGCGCGTTGCTGGCGGCGATTGCTTGCTGGGTCAGCAGGGTGACGATGGTGGTGGCCAGCAGGCTGGGAGCAATAAAACGGGAGGTTGAGGATTTCATTATTTACATCTTCCATAATATACAAATGATAAGCGTTATCATTATCAAGTTGAATTTGCTCCGATCGCAACTCTTTTTTATCGGCGAAGCTCAGTTTCGTTCGTCACCCGCTTTTGACTAAAAAGAAGTTAATGAAATTGATTCTCATTTGTATTGATCGTTTTTTCGCTCCTTGTTAGGATGCCGTTCACCCTGACATATGGTGAGTCAAATGACTCGCATCAAGTCGTGTCAGGCAGTGATTCATTCCAAGGAGTAGCACCGTCATGTGTGACCATGCACTGGAAGGAGAGTGGCCCGCCACTGCGGTCGGGCTGGATAAAGTGTGCTGTTTTGCCAGCGGTGACAGGGTTCTGGTCGCTTCCGGTATCCACGACAGTTTTACCGGCATCCCGCCGGAGAAGCTGCTCGCCCATCTGCGTCAGTTGCGCCAGCAGGGGATGGTCAATCCCATCGCCATCGGCGCCATTCCGTTTGATACCCAATCCCCCTGGCATCTGGTGATCCCGGCGCAATCGCAGTGGGTCGCAAGGGATGCGATGTTGCCCGCCCGTTGTTGCCAGCTCCATGGCGAGGTGAGCGAAGTGACCGGCTCAGCCCACTATCAGGGGGCGGTGCGGGCAGCGCTGCAGCAGTTCAGTGAGGGGCAACTCGAGAAGGTGGTGCTGTCGCGTGCCATCGACGTGCAGAGCGCAGAGCAGACCTCCCCCGCACACGCCTATGGCTCTCTGCTGGCCCAGAATCCGGGCGCCTATGTGTTCCAGATCCCGCTGCCGGATGGGGAGACCCTGCTTGGTGCCAGCCCCGAGCTGCTGGTATCGCGCAGCGAGATGGCGGTGGTGAGCAATCCGCTGGCGGGCTCCCGTCCGCGCCACGCGTTTTCCGATCAACAGGCGGCCAGCGCCGAACTGCTTGGGGCCCAGAAGGATCGCTATGAACATGCGCTGGTGGCCGATGCAGTCGCTGCGGCCCTCGCTCCCTTCTGTCGCGAGCTGGACGTCCCCCTGGAGCCGCAGGTGATCGCGACCCCTACCATGTGGCACCTCTCGACCCGCATCGCCGGGCGGCTCCATGAGCCCTCTCCCGTTCTGGCACTGGCGCTGGCACTGCACCCGACACCGGCGGTATGCGGCACGCCGCTCTCGGCTGCACGTCAGGCCATCGCCAGGCTTGAGGGATACGATCGCCGCTTCTACTGCGGCGCCGTCGGCTGGATGGATGCTGATGGCAATGGCGAGTGGGTGGTCACCATCCGCTGTGGCGTGCTGGCTGGCAGGCAACTGCGGCTCTATGCCGGCGCCGGGGTAGTGGTGGGCTCCTCGCCGGAAGCGGAGTGGCAGGAGAC
>NZ_JRJY01000070.1:130141-135886 GCF_000801015.1 Aeromonas sp. ZOR0001
CTCGGCACCATGTTGCGCGCCTTCGGCCTCGAAAGCCGGGAGCCGGAGGTAACTCCATGAAGCCGTTGGTGCCCTTTACCCCCTGGCCCGCCGAGCTGGCAGCACACTACCGGGCACAAGGGTGGTGGCGCGGACAACCGCTCACCACCCTGCTCGATGACTCCGCCGCACGTTATCCCGAGCGCACGGCCCTGATCTGCGGCGAGCGAACCCTCAGTTATGGCCAGTTAAAGCGTGAGGTCGATGCACTGGCGGCGCGGCTGGCCGCGCGCGGGCTGGGCCACGGAGATACCGCGCTGGTGCAGTTGCCCAACTGCGCCGAGTTCTATATCTGCTGGTTCGCCCTGATCCGCTGCGGCGTAGTGGCGGTGCATGCCCTCTACAGCCATCAGCGGCGCGAGCTGGTGGCCTTTGCCCGCCAGATTGAGCCCGCCTTGCTGGTACTCAGCCCCTCCCATCCCGGCTTTGCCGGTGAAGCGGGGAGCCTGGCGGCCCTTGATGAGCGGGTATCGCCTTCCTGCCAGACACTGCTGTTCGAGCAGGCAGAAGGCTCCGATCTTCAGTCGGGATTTGCATGGTGTCAGCCTGACCCGATAGCCCGTGCTGATGGTTCGCCGCTGACGGCCATCGCGCCAACTCCTACCCCGGCCGATCAAGTCGCTTTTTTCCAGCTCTCCGGCGGCAGCACCGGCACCCCCAAACTGATCCCCCGTACCCACGATGACTATGGCTACAGCGTGCGCCAGAGCGTAGCGGTGTGCGGTTGGGATGAGCGGGTGATCTATCTCTGCGCTCTGCCAGCGCCCCACAACTTTCCCCTGAGCTCCCCCGGCGCACTCGGGGTGTTTTATGGCGGTGGCTGCGTGGTGCTGGCAAAGGATCCCTCTGCGGCAACCTGTCTGCCGCTGGTGCAGCGCCATCAGGTCAACTGGGCGGCACTGGTGCCACCGGCTCTGGCGCTCTGGCTGGAGGCGGCCAGTCACTATCCGCAGACCTCCCTGGAGTGTGTACAGGTGGGGGGCGCGCGCCTCAGCCCGGCTCATGCCGATGCGGTAGCGAGCCGCCTTGGTTGCCGCTTGCAGCAGGTGTTTGGCATGGCCGAGGGGCTGGTCAACTACACCCGCATCGAGGATGACCAGTGGCACATCGTCAATACCCAGGGCCGCCCGATGAGCCCGGGCGACGAGGTCGAGGTGCGGGATAGCGACGGACGCCCCTTGCCCGATGGCGAGTGCGGCGAGCTCTGGACGCGTGGCCCCTACACCTTTCGCGGCTACTTCAAGGCTGATGCCCACAATCAGCGAGCTTTTGACCGGGACGGTTTCTACTGCACCGGCGATCTGGTCTGCCGCTTGCCCAGCGGTCATCTGATGGTGGTGGGGCGCAACAAGGATCAGATCAACCGGGGCGGGGAGAAGATCGACGCCCTCGAGATTGAAGAGCTGCTGCTGACCCACCCGGAGGTGCGGCAGGCGGCACTGGTCGCCATGCCCGATCCCATGCTCGGGGAGCGCAGCTGCGCCTTTTTGATGTGCCGCGAGCCCTTCAATCTGCCCCGCTTGCGCCGTTTCCTGCGCGAGCAGGGGGTGGCCGATTACAAACTGCCCGATCGCCTGGTGCTGGTGGAGCAACTGCCCCACACCCCGGTCGGCAAGATAGACAAACAGACGCTGCGCGAGCAGCTCGCCAAGGAGTGTGCATGACCATTCAATCCCTCGCCGCCTATCCACTGCCCACCGCCGAGGAGCTGCCAACCGGGCGGGTGAACTGGCCCTTCGAACCGGGCCGCGCCATCTTGCTGGTTCACGATATGCAGCACTATTTTGTCGATTTCTACGGGCCGGGCAATTCGCTGATCAATCAGGTCATCGACCATATCGCCACCCTGATCCGTCAGGCGCGTGCTCTTGGCATGCCGGTAGTCTATACCGCCCAGCCCGCCGAGCAGAGTCAGGCAGATCGGGCGCTGCTCAACGACATGTGGGGGCCGGGGCTGACCCGGGCGCCGGAGCGTCAGCCGATTGTTTCGGCGCTGGCCCCCGAGCCGCAGGATACGGTGCTGACCAAGTGGCGCTACAGCGCTTTTTGCCGTTCACCGCTGGCGGAGCTGATGGCCGGATGGGGGCGGGATCAGCTGGTGATCTGCGGCATCTACGGCCATATCGGGGTGATGCAGACGGCGGTCGATGCCTTTATGCGGGATATCCGCCCCTTCCTGGTGGCAGATGCCATCGCCGACTTCTCCCGCGAGGATCATCTGCTGGCGCTCTCCTACGTCAGCCGCAATGCAGGTCGGGTGATTACCGCGGCCGAGGTGATGGCGGCCAGCAAACGCCCCCTGACTCGCGAGTCACTACGTGCTCAGGTGTTGGCACGGCTGCCCGCCGAGATGCAGCAGGAGCAGCCCACCGAGGATGACAACCTGCTCGACTACGGTCTCGACTCGCTGGCGGTGATGGGGCTGGTGGAAGAGTGGCGTCAGCAGGGGCTGGTGGTGGAGCTGGCCGAGCTGGCTCGTAACCCGACCCTGGCTCACTGGTGGGCGCTCCTCTCCCGTCAGCACAATGTCAGTCAACCCAATGTCAGTCAGGCCACGGTTTATCAGGTCAACGAAGATCACGTCAGCGAACCGGAGTGCATCCCATGAGCGAGTGGCAAGGCAGAACCATCTGGGTGACCGGTGCGGCACAGGGAATTGGCCATGCGGTGGCGCGCACCTTTGCTGATGCAGGGGCCAGTGTGGTGGCGTTCGATCTGCAACTGGTCGAGGCGCTGCCCGGCAACGTGAAGGGAGTGGTAATCGATGTGAGCAACAGTGAGGCCGTGACCCGCTGCTGCGAACAGCTGCTGGACGAGGGGCTGGGGCCCGATGTGCTGGTCAATGTCGCTGGCGTACTGGCGACCGGCAGGATCGATGAGGTGGATGACGCCCTCTTGCAGCGCACCTTCGCCATCAACACTTTCGCCCCCTTCTATCTGATGCGGGCCCTGACCCCCTGGTTTCAGGGACGGCGCAGGGGCGCCATCGTCAATGTCTCCTCCAATGCCGGTCGGGTGCCACGAGTGGGGATGGGCATCTATGGCGCCTCCAAGGCGGCGCTGAGCAGTCTCACCCAAACGGCAGGGCTGGAACTTGCTCCCTACGGCGTGCGCTGCAATCTGGTGTCACCGGGCTCGACCCGTACCCCGATGCTGTACGGCATGTGGCAGGAGGGGGAACAGCGCGAAGGGGAACTGCGAACCATCGCGGGCCTGCCCGGGCAGTTCAAGCTGGGGATCCCCCTTGGCAAATTGGGAACACCCGACGAGGTGGCTGCCTGCGTGCTGTTTCTCGCCTCCGATGCCGCCAGCCATATCACCCTGCAGGATCTGGTGGTCGATGGCGGTGCCACCCTGGGGGTCTAGCCCGCACGCTGCCGATCTGGCAGGCGTGACACTCTCTTTATGGAGGAGGCCTGGTCTCCTCGCTTTTCAGCCATGCGGGCAGGGGCAAGTCACTGCCCGCTCTATGTTTGCGCAAGGACATTCCCATGGAACAGACAATGGCGATGCGCGCCACCCACCAGCGTGGTGAGCAGCCGTGCTGGCCACTTACCATCGCTCAGGCGGGCATCTGGTTTGCCCAGCAAAAATACCCGCAGAGCCCCGCCTGCAATACCGGCGAGTACTGGCTGCTGGAGGGGGCGCTGGCACCCCATCACTTCACCCGCGCGGTGCGCCAGACCATCGACGAGATCCCCGGTCTGCACTGCGCCTTTGTGGCTACTGCCGATGGCCCGCAGATGGTGGCCAACCCCGCCTGCTGGCAGCTGGCAGAGCGGGATCTGCGCAGTGAAGCCGACCCACTCGCCGTCGCACAGGCCGAGATGCGTGCGCAGTTGGCAGTCCCCTTCAATCTGGCCGGGGGGCCGCTGTTTGCCACCACCCTCTATCGCCTTGGCCAGGGGCTGTGGGCCTGGTTTATCGCCGTGCACCATATCGCCATCGACGGCTTTGGCCTGAGCCTGCTCTGCCAGCGGGTGGCGAGCTGGTATGAGGCGCTCTGCGCCGGTGAGCAGCCAGCCCCCTGTCGCTATGCATCCCAGCAGGAGTTGCTGGCCGAGGAGGCGGCCTATCAGGACTCACCGCGCGCCGCGCGGGATCGCGATTTCTTCGTGCAGCAGCTGGCCGGGGTGGAGAATCCTGCGTTGCTCTCCCGCCGTCCGGCGCAAGGGCCGGGCCTAACATATCGTCTTGAGCAGCGGCTGGCTGGCCGCCAGTGGCAGGCATTGGTGGCACGGGCGAGTCGTTCGGCCTGTCACCCCTACAGTCTGCTGCTGGCGGCGGTGGCCAGCTATGTGCAGCGGATGAGCGGCGCTGGCGAGGTGGTGCTGGGTATTCCGCTGATGGGGCGGCTGGGCTCAGAGGCGGCCGATACCCCCTGCATGAAGGTCAATGTGGTGCCCCTGCGCATCGAGCTGAGCGGCACCAGCCGGGTAGGGGAGTTGCTGGTACAGGTCGAGCGGCAATTTGCTGCCCTGCGTCGCCATCAGGGCTGCCGTCAGGAGTGGTTGCAGCAGCGTCAGCCGGGCCAGCCGCTGTTTGGCCCTCAGGTCAATTTGATGCCCTTTGCCCGCACCCTCAGCTTTGGTGAAGGACACAAACAGGTTCGTGGCGAGGTGCAGGTGCTGGCGGCGGGGCCGGTGGAGGAGTGTGCCTTCTTTTTTGCCGAGGAGGCAGGCGCGATAACCCTGACCCTCGAAGCACATCAGGGGCGCTTCAGCCAACAGGAGAGCGAACGTCATCTGGCCCGGCTGGTAGCCTATCTGGCGGCCTGGAGTGAGGCGGATGACGAGGCCCTGGCGGTGCGCTTGCCGCTGCTGCTGCCTTGCGAGCAGGCTGAGCTGGCGCGCTGGAACCAGACCGACCATCCGTTGCCGATTACCACTCTGAGCGCACTGCTGGCCGAGGGGCTGGCGGCGGCGGATCAGAGCGCCATCGCGCTGGAGTGTGGTACCGAGCGCTGGAGTGTGACCGAGCTGCGCCAGCGTACCCGTCAGTTGGCCAGCTATCTGGCGGGAAGGGGCGTGGGCCCCGGTTGCCGGGTGGCGGTGGTGATCCCGCGCTCTCCCGAGCTTATTCTCGCCCAGCAGGCCATCATGGCGGTGGGAGCGGTCTACGTGCCCGTTGATCCGGACTATCCGGCGGAGCGGATCGGCTACATTCTCGCCAGCAGTGATCCTGCGCTGGTGTTGACCAGTCATACGCTTCAGATGCCGCTCGACGTGGCCGCGCCACTTGTCTGCCTCGATGCCCCCGGTGTGGCAGAGCAGCTGGCGGCGGTAGCACCTTGTGATCTGCCAGCCCCCAAACCGGAAGATGCGGCCTACATCATCTACACCTCAGGTTCGACCGGTCGGCCCAAAGGGGTGGTGGTGAGCCATGGCGCCATCGTCAACCGGCTGCTCTGGATGCAGCACATGTATCCCATCGGCCCGGCGGATCGGGTGCTGCAAAAGACCCCGGCCGGTTTCGATGTCTCCATCTGGGAGTTCTTCTGGCCCTTTATGACCGGGGCGCGGCTGGTGCTCGCCAAACCGGGCGGCCACAAGGATCCCGCCTACCTTGCCGAGCTGATTGAGCAGGCCGGGATCACCACCTTGCACTTTGTTCCCTCCATGCTGCAGATTTTTGTCACTCAGGCCGAGCCTGCGCGTTGTCGCGCCCTGCGGCAGGTATTCTGCTCCGGCGAGGCGCTGCCCGCCG
>NZ_JRJY01000070.1:136025-206011 GCF_000801015.1 Aeromonas sp. ZOR0001
GCGCTGGTATGGGACATTCTCCGCCCCCCTGCATAACCTCTATGGCCCGACCGAGGCGGCGGTGGATGTCACCTGGTATCCCTGCCGGGCAGACGAGGCGGTGACCAGCGTGCCCATCGGCTATCCGGTCTGGAATACCTGCATCCACATTCTCGATCCCTGGTTGCAGCCGGTGCCGCCCGGTGTGGCGGGGGAGCTCTGGATCGGCGGCGTGCAGGTGGCAGAGGGCTACTTTGGCCAGCCCGAGCTTACCGCCGAGCGCTTTATTGCCAACCCCTTCGGGGCGGGGCGGCTCTATCGCAGCGGCGATCTGGCTGCCTGGCGCGAGGATGGCGCCATCGAGTATCTGGGGCGCCTCGATTTTCAGGTGAAGATCCGCGGTCAACGCATCGAACTGGAGGAGATCGAACAGGTGCTGCTGCGCCATCCCCGGGTGGCGCAGGCGGTGGTGCTGGCCCCCGAATTTGCCCCCGGCGATCGTCGTCTGGTGGCCTATGTGGTGGCCGCAGATAGCAGAGCGCTGACGCTGGCCGAGCTGGTACCCGCCCTTGGCGCTGCCTTGCCCGATTACATGGTGCCGGGGCTCCTGGTCACTCTGGCCGAGCTGCCACTCACCCCCAATGGCAAGCTGGATCGCAAGGGGCTGCCGCTGCCCGATATGGCGTCGGCGGTGGGTCAGTCTCTGCCGAAAACCCTGCTGGAGGAGCGGCTCTGTCGCCTCTTCGCCGAGATACTGGGGCTGGCGCGGGTCGGCGCCGACGATAACTTCTTTGCCCTCGGCGGCCACTCCCTGCTGGCGGCGCAACTGGTGGTGCGCATTGAAGAGTCGACCGGACAGGCGCTCACTTTGGCCAGTCTGTTCGAAGCACCGAGCCCTGCCCAGCTGGCGCGCCGTCTTGGCGGCGAGCGGGAGGCCATGCCCATGCTGTTGCCCCTGCGGGCGCATGGTGCGCAGTCTGGCACATCGTGCCCCACCCTCTTTTGCGTCCACCCCGCAGGGGGGCTCGGCTGGTGTTATGCGCCACTGGTGCCCCATCTGCCGACCGACATGGCGGTCTATGCCATGCAGGCGCGGGCGCTCTGTCAGCCGGATGCGCCGCTGCCCGCCAGTTTCGACGAGCTGGCACTTGACTATGTGACCGAGCTGCGTCGTCAGCAGAGCGAGGGGCCCTACTGGCTGCTCGGCTGGTCCCTCGGGGGCATGCTGGTGCACCGGATGGCCGCCATGTTGCAAGAGCAGGGACAGGAGGTGGCCATGGTGCTGCTGCTCGACGCCTACCCCTGCCTGCAGTGGCAGACCCAGCCGCTGCCCGACGAGCAGCGGATGCTCGATGCGCTGCTGCGAATGGGGGGGATTGCGGTTGCGGACGATGCGCTCGATTCCCTTACTCGTGACGAAGTGGTGGCCCGACTGGGGGCAGAGGGGAGTGCGCTGGCCATGCTCGATGAGCAGGTGGTGAGCGCCATGATCGAGCTGGTGGGCCACAACAACAGGCTGATCCGTGAGCCGGTCGACTACTGCTACCACGGGGAGGTGATCTTTATCGAGGCCTCAGCCTCCCGCCAGCCCTGGCTGGATGGACGTGGCTGGGAGCTGCTGACAAAAGGGGAGATCCGCTATGAGCGCTTCCCCTGTCTGCATCAGGAGATGGTGCATCCCGACTGGTTGGCGAAGATCGGCGCCCTTATTTGTGAGCGGGTCGATGGGGTCGGGCAACAACCGCACATCCGGCGGGAGGGGGACGCATGACCCCGGTTGCCGCCATCCGGGAAGCCTTGCAGGCGGGCAAGCTGGTGGGGCTGGGGGAGCCGCACTGGCACCCGGATTTTATCCGGCGCCAGCACGCCTGGTTGTGTGATCCGGCGCTCTGGGGAGTCATGACCGATCTGGTGCTGGAGTGCGGCAACCGCCGCCATCAGGGCTTGCTCGATGCCTGGCTGACGGGGCAGGAGAGCTGGCAGGGGGAGCCGCTGACGCTGGCACGGCTCTATCCGGTCTGGCTCGACTCTTGCGCCTTTCCTGCCTGGATGGCCCCCGAGTTTCCGGCTCTCTTTTCCGCTCTGCGCCAGAGCAATCTGGTGCGCCCTGAACATATGCGGCTGCGGGTGCATCTCTGCGAGCCCTCATTCGAGTGGCAGGAGATGAGCCCGGAGCGGTGGCAGCAACACAACAGGGGGCGGGATCAGGCGCTGGCCGACGATCTTCTTGCACTTCCCGCCCGCGGCGTGGTGGTGCTGGCGGGGGCGCGCCATCTGCTCAAAGCCGCAGGGGATCCCCATTTTGCGCAGCCGACGCTGGGCCAGTTGCTGGAGGTGGCACGGCCGGGCTGGCTGCATGTCCTTCACCCCTGGCCAATGGTTGCTGGGAAGGGAGATGAGAAAGAGGAGCGGGTGTGCGAGTTGGCCGATATCACAACTGCTGACCTCTATCCTCACTGGCCGGTGCATCCGCCGCTGGAGACCCTCATCGACAGGTTGGTGCGCGTGGCTGACCGGGGACGGGAGATACGAATTTGCCCGACCTTGCTGGCCGAGCCCTGGCGCAGCCACTTGCTAAGCCGCGTTCACTTGCTGCCAGTTGGCATGGCCCGCCAGCTGCAACACTGGCTGGCGTAACTGCTGGTTGGCGTAACCGCTGACTTGAGTAACAGAAGGGGGAGCAAGGCTCCCCTTTTTCACATTTTGCATCCTGCATTCAGCGCTGCAAAGTTGCACCATTTACGGCATACCTTGCCACTCATCGCCGAAAATTCAGCTCCTTCGCTACTTTAAAGAAGTTTCTACTGGTCTTACCTGAGTAAATCCTTTTGCTTTTTATTTAACAAGGTATTTACATCTAGGTGTCACCAGCATCGGTGACGCTCACAACGGCAAGGAGCCAGTTATGACCCATGTCGACATCCCTTTCCTTCGTTACCTCGATGCGGAAGGGTGCCCGGTCGCCACCTTACCGACCTGGCTGGACAAGGCGATACTGCACATCTTCTACCGCAATATGGTGATGGTGCGCAGCTATGACAAAAAAGCGATTGCGCTGCAACGAACCGGCAAACTCGGTACTTTTCCCTCCCATCTCGGCGCAGAAGCCGTGGGGATTGGCATTGGTCTGGCCATGCAGCCGCAGGATGTCTACGTTCCCTACTATCGGGACATGCCAACCCTCTATGTGCGGGGCGTACCGATGGAGAAGAACCTGCAATATTGGGGCGGTGACGAGCGGGGGAGTTATTTTCTCAAACCAGATGGGACTCCCTCTGAAGATCTCCCTATCTGCGTCCCCATCGCCACCCAGATCACCCACGCCTGCGGTATTGCCTCGGCCTTCAAACTGCGTAATCAACCGCGGGTTGCCGTAGTCACTATCGGCGACGGCGGCACCTCCAAGGGGGATTTTCTGGAGGGGCTGAACTGCGCCGGTGTCTGGCACCTGCCGATGGTCATCATCGTCAACAACAACCAGTGGGCCATCTCGGTGCCGCGCAAGCTGCAATCGAGCGCTCCTACGCTGGCCCAGAAGGGGATTGGCGCCGGGGTGCGCAGTCTGCAGGTGGATGGCAACGATGTGGTGGCGGTCTACGATGCTGCCCGCAGTGCCGTCGAACGGGCCCGCAGCGGCAAGGGGCCGACCCTGATAGAAGCGGTCAGTTATCGCCTCGGCGATCACACCACGGCCGACGATGCCACTCGCTATCGCGATGGGGCCGAGGTCGAGGCCGCTTGGGCGAAAGAGCCGGTCAAGCGGCTGCGCCAGTTTATGCATAGCAAAGGGTGGTGGGATGAAGAGCAGGAGCAGAGCCTGCTGGCGGAAGCCACCCGGGAGGTAGAGCAGGCGGTCGCCCGCTATGAGGCGATGGCGCCCCAGCCGCCGGAGGCGATGCTCGATTATCACTACGCCAGCCTGCCCGCCGAACTCTTGCCCCAGCGCGAGCGAGTGATTGCCAAGGGGATGAAGCAGGAGGTTGGCCATGAGTGAGATCAGTTTGCTGGAAGCGGTCAACATGGCCCTTCACTACGAGATGGAGCACGACCCGGATGTGGTGGTACTGGGCGAGGATGTGGGGGTCAACGGCGGGGTGTTTCGTGCCACGGTTGGCCTGCGCGACAAGTTCGGTTTCAAGCGGGTGATTGACACGCCGCTGGCCGAGGGATTGATCGCCGGAGTGGCGGTCGGTATGGCCACCCAGGGGCTCAAGCCGGTGGCGGAGTTCCAGTTTCAGGGCTTTATCTTCCCCGGGATGGAGCAGATCATCTGTCAGGCGGCGCGGATGCGAAACCGCACCCGTGGCCGTCTCTCCTGTCCCCTTGTCTATCGCTCCCCGTATGGCGCGGGCATTCATTCGCCTGAACATCACAGCGAGAGTGTCGAGGCGCTGTTTGCCCATATTCCGGGGCTACGGGTAGTGATCCCCTCCAGCCCGAGACGCGCCTATGGCCTGCTGCTCTCGGCCATCCGCGATCCGGATCCCGTGATGTTTTTCGAACCGGATCGCATCTATCGCTCGATGAAATCCGAGGTGGTGGATGACGGTGTCGGTCTGCCGCTGGATGTCTGCTTCACCCTGCGCCCGGGCCGGGATATCACGATAGTGGCCTGGGGGGCCTGCATTCAGGAGGTGATGCGGGCGGCGAACCTGCTGGCCGAGCAGGATATCCAGTGCGAGGTGCTGGATCTGGCCACCATCAAGCCGCTGGATATGGAGACCATCCTCACCTCGGTACGCAAGACCGGCCGCTTGCTGGTGGTGCACGAGGCGTGTGGCAGCTTCGGGGTCGGGGCCGAAATTGTGGCGCGGGTGACCGAGCAGGCACTTCCCAGCCTCAAGGCGCCACCCAAACGGTTGACCGGGGTGGATGCCGCCGTCCCCTACTATCGCAACGAAGCGTATTACCTCATCACCGAGCAGGATATCGCCGATGCCGCTCACCAGCTGATGGAGAACCAGTGGCTATGAAATTTTTCAAATTACCGGATTTGGGTGAAGGGTTGGCCGAAGCCGAGATCGTCGAGTGGAAGGTGAGTGCCGGTGATACCGTCGCGGTCGATCAGGTGCTCTTGTCGGTGGAAACGGCCAAGGCGCTGGTGGATGTACCCTCTCCGGTGGCCGGGGTGATTGCCCGTCTCTGCGGCGCCGAAGGGGATATCCTCCATATCGGTGCGCCGCTGGTGGAGTTCGAGGGGGGGAAGGATGATGGCACCGTGGTGGGCAAGGTGAGCGCCCATCAGCAACATATCGAGGATCACTTCGTGGTAGGAGCCATTGCCCCGGGCGGCGCGCTGGTGCAAGCCATGCCTGCCGTGCGCCTGCTGGCACAAAAACTGGGTCTGGATATCGACCGGATCAAGGGAAGTGGCAGCGGCGGCATGGTGACCGAGCTGGATGTGCAGCAGGCATTCGAGGCCCAGCAGAGCAGTGGCAACGAATTCCTCAAAGGGTCGCGGAGGGCCATGGCCAAGGCGATGGAGCTCTCTCATCAGACTGTGGTGCCGGTCAGCATCACCGACGAGGTGGATTTGCGTCACTGGCGCCCTGATGAGGATGTTACGGTGCGCCTTATCAAGGCCATTGGCGTGGCGTGCCGCGCCGAGCCCTCGATGAACGCCTGGTTTGATGGTGAAACCCTGTCACGGCGTCTGTTTAAAGAGGTCAATGTGGCCATCGCGGTGGATTCAAAGCATGGCCTCTATGTGCCGGTGATGGAGAACGTGGCCGAGCGGGAGGGGGCAGATATCCGGCAGGGGCTGGATCGGATGATCGCCGATGTGAAGGCGCGCGCCGTGCCGCGCGAGATGTTGCAGGGGGCGACCATTACGCTCACCAACTTCGGTGCCATCGCAGGCCGTTATGCCAGCCCCATCGTCACGCCGCCGCAGGTGGCCATCATAGGGGCAGGCAAATTGTTCGAAAAAGTGGTGTTCATCCATGGGGAAGCGCGTCCCGTCAGGGCATTGCCGCTGTCGATGACATTTGACCACAGAGCCTGTACTGGCGGGGAGGCGGCTCGTTTTCTCAGAGCGCTGGTCGAAGCGTTGGAAGCAGCCACCTTATAACGGTTTGTGCCCTGTCATTGGCAGGGTACAAATTTGTTTGCGTAATCTACAAAGCCACGTATAATCCAAACCAGCTTGAAAGGGCGATAGTTATGTCAATGAATACGATGTTTCACATCTTGTCCTGTTGTTCATAAGTTAATCCCGTTTTTTGAGCTTTACCCGCTGAAAAGCATAAGTAATTATTTTGAATACAGGTTTAAAAGATATGTCTAACATGATCACCGGTACCGTTAAGTTTTTCAACGAAACCAAAGGTTTTGGCTTCATCCAGCAAGAAAACGGCCCGGACGTTTTCGTTCACTTCAGCGCCATTCAAGGTAACGGTTTCCGTACCCTGGCTGAAGGTCAGCGCGTACAGTTCTCTGTGACCCAAGGTCAGAAAGGCCCGCAGGCTGAGAACGTAACCGCTCTGTAATTCTTACAGAATTTAAGAAAGCCGTGGTACCTCTGGTGCCACGGCTTTTTGTTTATCTGGCTTCTGCTACTGACTCCCATGTGCTGAATCATGCTGTTATCGCTCCTGCTTGCTGCCACCTTGACTCCGACGTCCGATGCGCCGGTACCGGTTCAATCCGCGATGGAAGCGCAGGTGATCTGCCAGCAATTTGTCCAGGTCCGGGTGGGCGCGGCGCTGCAGCCCGATGAGGTAAATGCGCGACTGGTACCTGAAAGGGAGGGGGAGTGGCTGGTGGATGGCAAAGTAAAAGGACCCGAAGGTCCTTTGCTGTTTGCCTGTCATCTTCACCAAGGGGAGCGCTGGGAGCTACTCAACTTTTCGCTCTGGGCACCACAGCCGGTCAAAGCGGTTTGAGTGCGACCAACAGATGTTGCAGGTGTTCAACCATGGTCATGCCAAACGGGGTGAGATAGCCGCCATCTTCTGCGCTGATGAGCCCCTGTTGATGCAGACGGGCTGCCGCCTGGCACAACTCTTCAGACATATCGCTGCGTAATTTAATCCCCAGGCTCATGTTGGCCGGATCAAAGCATGCCAGTATTTTCAAATCGTTCACGAATTCGTTAGAAACCTGGTCGATCCCAATCATGGATTTACTCCTTACGCTAAAGATGTATGCAAACTAGCATCCCCGGATCCACTTTAGTGGGCGCTGGCTCAAATTATTGATCTTTGGCTGGATGCTGCGTTTCAAATGCTGTTTTTTTCGGCGTAATCAGATGGTTGGCTGACAGCTTCGTCAAGGGCCGAGCCGGACCAAACGTGGTAGGATAGGGCACTTCTTTATATCGGACGGTCTATTGGTGGCTGTTCGCCCTGTTCAAGGTATCGCTCATGGTCAAGATCACTCTGGTATCCCTGCTGCATTCACTTTGTACCCGCTTTCCGGTTTACCCCGCTGCTTCGTTGACGTCCCTGCTGGATGCCCATCAGGGCGAGGTGTGGTTACCTGCACGGAAGGGGGCCGACATTGCACTGTTGCGCAAGCATGCCAATGGGGCTCATGAGCTGGCGTCACTCGATGCGGGCTGGTGTGATTTTGCCGCCAGCGACAGCGGTGATACACCCGAGCTGGATGCACTGGCCAACTACGACAGCGAGATGATGGATAACCTGCTGATGTACTGGCACACCGCCGCCAAGATCAACAGCCCGATCACCGATAACCTGTTCGAGCTGCGTCGCGAAGTGGTGGATGAAGCCCACGGTGCCAAACTCGCTGCTGCCTGGGAGCAGCAACAACAGCTGCGTTTTGAGCAGCTGATGGCGATGGCGGCCAATGGCCGGGATCTGCTCTGCTTTGTCGAGGTGGAGTCCGCCTACTGGCTGCGGCAAAAGCTGAGCGAGCAGCCTAATGTGGAGCTGATCACCCCTGCGTTGTAAAAGGGGCAATATGATGGCTGGCGGTCTCGTTATCGAGGAGGCTGCTCTATCCTTATTTGCGTCATTGTCCTCCCCATCTGGTGCCAAGGGGCTGCAAGCTGGACAAGCTGACGACAAGATGTGAACATGGCGCCCTTTATCGAGAGAGAGACTTGGCCAATGAGCTATGAACTGAGCGACACCGAGCGCAATGCCGCGCTGCAACTGAATGCTGATTACCGTTACGATCACTTCATCAGCAAGCTGGTCGAGCATGAAGAACTGTTCGTCCTGACTGACGAGCATGGCGTCATGATGCTGACCACAGATGATGAAGATTGCATCCCGGTATGGCCGCACCCCGAGTACGCCAAGGCGTGGGCCGAAGGTGAGTGGGCCGATTGCAAGCCGCAGTCCATCACCCTGAAGGTGTGGCTGGAGCGCTGGGTTGACGGTATGGAGCAGGACGAGCTGTGTGTTGCCGTGTTCCCGACCCCGGATCAGGAAGGCATCGTACTGGAGCCGGCTGACGTGGCTGACGCCATTGCCGAGAAGCAGGCCAAACGCGGCTGATCACCGCTCGATTCGTAACACCGGTTGCCAATAAAGACCCCGCTATCTGGCGGGGTCTTTGTTTTAGGTCTGTTTGCCAAATGAGTTGTCGCTATCAGGGCTGGCGATAGGTGGTGTCGATGATGGGCTCGGCCGGGAAGGTCTTGCCGCTCTTGATGGCTGCCCTGGTCTCGGATTTTAGCTCTTCATTAATCCATAGCAGACCGCCATAGCTGTAACCGCTGTTGTCGCCACCGAGGGGCCAGTAGAGCTGCTCGCTCTTGGGCGTTGCAGGTACTTTTGGCAGTTTGATCCAGCGCCAGGCGCCTTCCCGGGTGTAGGGCACCTGATAGGCAGGGACGAAGCTAGCCAGCTCATAGAGCCGCTGCTGGATTTGCCGTGACAGGGCCGCCTTTTTGGCAAAGTCGAACTCCTTGTCATACTGCTCCACCAAGGCTGTGATGGCGTCATCATCGATGTTCATGATGTTGTTGGTCTGGGGCTTGTTGGCGTTGACCTTGTGGAAGAACTCCCAATAGGCGGGATAGCGGCTACCCGCCCAGGCCATCCAGGCGCTCTGGTGCTTTTTCTCCAGCATCGATTTGAAACCGGCCGAGGCATCCATCAGGTTGAGCTCCAGATTAAGCCCCGCCTTCTTGGCCTCTTCCCGTAGCAAGGTGAGCCGCTGGGCGTGCTCTGCGGTGGTGTAGGTGATGGCGAGGGTCAGTAACTGTCCCTTGTCGTTTTGCAAAATCCCCTGCGGCCCCACTTTGTTAAAGCCTGCCTTGGCAAAGTACTCCCGTGCCAATTTGGGATCGAACGGGCGGGCCTTGATCTCGCTGTTGGTAAACTCCCCCTGACCGGAGCCATAACTGTTGAGTCGCTGGTAATCCCCCCGCAGCAGGGTGGTGAGCATCTTGTCGAGGTTGAGTGCATGCTGGATCCCGAGCCGCACATCGAGATTATTCAGCTGCGGATCGGCGGTGTTGAGATAGAGCCCCATCGGCGATTGCGGAGTCTGGTTGTAGAACCAGGTGCGCGCGATATACCCCTTCTCGAACTCGGCGGTGTTGGTCTTGTCGTGCCACCAGTTGGGCATCACCAGCGGGAAGGTGTCGAGATCGCCGCGCAGGAAGTGCTGCCAGGCGATGTTCAGATCCCTGAGCACCTTGATCTCGATCCGCGCAGGATTGAAGCGATGCTGGAAGTAGCGCTCGTCATCCCCCCACCAGTGTTCAATCCGCTTGAAGGTAACCGATTTACCCTTTTTCACCTGATCGAGCTGATAGGGGCCGGTGACTGGCAACACCTTCCAGTTGTACTCCTTGACCCAGTTGGCGGTGAGCTTGATGGCGTGGCTCGGCTCCGGGCTGATGGGCAGTGACTCGAGCAGATCCTGGCGGCTCTTTTCGGTGCCGCTGGTGATGGCCAGGGTGTGATCATCAAACTTGGTGATATCGGCTATCTGGGTGCTGTAGTAGTTGTTGTACCAAGGGTCGTTGATCTCTTTGCTGCGCATCATCTTGAGGGTAAAGAGCCAGTCATCGGCGGTGACCGGCTGGCCGTCTGACCAGCGCGCCTTGGGATTGATGCGAAAATAGAGGGTCTTGTTGTCGGCGCCGAAGGCCCACTCGTTTGCCAGCATCGGCATGGGGTTGCCGGTGACGGGATGAGTGCTCAGCAGTGGCAGGTTGGTTTCCCGCACGTAACCGGCAAAGCCGCCGTTGGAGTCGGGGCCATATTTGCGCAGGGTCAGGGGGAAGCTGGTCATAAAGGTGCGAAAGGTGCCGCCGCGTTTGGCGGCCGGATCGGCATAGAGAGGATCCTGGTTGTTGCTCTCCCACTTCAAGTCGGCGGGCAGCGTGGCACTCCAGCCAAACGGGCTCCAGCACAGGGTCAGGGTGATGGCGGTGGCGCGAATGATAGGGGAGAGTCGGCGCTCCCCGGCGGTGATGGTCGATGGCATGTCCTTGCTCTCCTGAAGTCTGCTTCCTGCAGATCACACACTGGTGATGTCAGTCCCGATGGGGACTGGCTCATCATGGAAATTTTATCCTGTCAGGTCAATGAAATAGCGTGAATTAGCGGGCGGCCTAGGCCGCAACGCAGTGCAGGGTGATCCCCTTGGCCGCGATGGCTGCCCGCATGGGGGCGGGCAGGGCATCGTCGGTAACCAGCACGTTGATCTGGCCCGGCGCGCCAAGCTGGCTCGGGTGGATGGCGCCAAACTTGCTGCTGTCGGTGATCACCACATTGGTCATCCCCTTGGCAAGCACGCTGTTGACCACATCGGCCCGCATCATGTCGCGGCCGGTAAACCCCATCTCGGGATGAAAGCCATCCACCCCGATGAAGGCCTTGGAGAAGTGCACCTGCTCGATGCAGAGGCGAGTGAGCGGCCCCACCACGCTCTCGCTCTGATGCTGGAACAGCCCGCCGAGCAGCACCACCTGAGCCGGGGTGTCTTTGAGCAGATGAGCGATATAGCTGCTGATGGTGATGATGGTGACCCGCTTGTGCAGGGCCAGATGGCGGGCCAGCAGGGCGTTGGCGCTGCCCCCCTCGATAAAGACCGTCTCGCCATCTTCCACCAGCTGGGCAGCCCGCTCGGCGAGGCGCTCCTTGAGCAGGTAGTTGATGTTCATCCGGGCATCCGGGTCATCGGTCTCCAGCGCCATGGCCGAGCCGTGTACCCGTCTGAGCAGTCCCTGCTTCTCCAGCGCGGTGAGGTCGTTGCGCACCGTCACCTCAGACACGCCGGTATGTCGGGAGAGTTCACTCACGCTCATCTTGCGAGCCTGATGGACCAGAGTGAGGATCAGTTGGTGGCGTGGATTCATGGTGCGCTCACATGCAAGGTGGTGGATAGCGGCAAGCCACCCGTGGGGTGGCTTGCCAATCATATGACGTCACTGGCGCCATGGGTGCGCCCCGTCAGAGACTGTGCTCGGTGCGGGCGATGATATCATCTTGCGCATCCGGGGATAAGGCGGTGAAGAAGGCCGAATAGCCCGCCACCCGCACCACCAGATCCCGGTACTGATCCGGATTGGCCTTGGCCGCCAGCAGGGTCTCGCGCGAGACGATGTTGTACTGCACATGCCACCCCTTGTGCACTTCGAAGAAGGTGCGCAGCAGGCTCATCAGCTTGGCCTTGTCCCGCTCGTTCTCAAGGCTCGCCGGACTCAGCTTCTGGTTTAGCAGCACCCCGCCGAGAATGGCTGCCGTGGGCAGCTTGCCGATGGAGTTGAATACCGCCGTCGGGCCGAGACGATCCGAACCTGACGACGGGCTGGCCCCTTCCGCCAGCGGCGTGCGGGCGTGGCGCCCATCCGGGGTGGCCATGGTGGCAGCACCGAACGGCACGTTGGCGGAGATGGAGGAGGTGCCCGCATAGTAGGTGCCACCGATGGGGCCGCGTCCGAAGCGGGTGTTGTGCAGTCCCTTGAGCTCGTCGATGTAGCTCTGGTAGGCCTGCACCAGCAGCAGGTCTACCTCGTCCAGATCGTTGCCATATTTGGGGGCGGCGTTGGTGAGGCGCTGGCGCAACTGCTCGCCCTGGAGCCCTGCAAAGTCTTGCTCCAGGGCGGCAGCCAGCTCGTGCTGCTCCACCACGCCCTGCTCGAACACCATTTTCTTTAGGGCAGCCAGGCTGTTACCAAGGTTGGCGATCCCCACCTGCAGACCGGAGACCCAGTCATAGACGGCGCCCCCCTCCTTGATGGTCTTGCCGCGTTCGATGCAGTCATCCACCAACGTGCTGCAGAGGATGTCATGGGCTTGAGCCTCCAGCACGCTGTCGACCACGCAGTCGATCTCGATGGATTTGCGGGTGAAGTAGCGCACCTGCTCATCCCAGCGGGCCATCACCTCGTCAAAGTTGCCAAAACTCCCGTCTCGCAGCGACTGGGATTGGGGCAGGAATACCTTGCCTGTGGTGGCATCGCGGCCACCATCGAGGGAGGCCAGCAGGATGCGGGCGAAGTTGATAAAGCTCATGCCGGTGCAGCGGTAGCCCCACTTGCCGGGCACCGCGGTCTCAATGCAACCGATGGCGGCGTAGTGGTGGGCATCCTCCACGCTCACCCCGAGCTTGATGAACTCGGGGATCACCACCTCGTCGTTGTTGAAGGCGGGCATGCCAAAGCCGCAGCGGATCACCTGAATGCAGGCGTCGAGGAAATCCTCGCTCATCCCGGCGTGGTAGCGCACCGAGAGGTTGGGCTGGGTGGATCGCAGCTGGCCGCAGGACTCCAGAATCGCGTAGGAGAGGCCATTGACCGCGTCATGGGCCTTGCCATCCCGCCAGTTCTGGCCGCCGATGGTGACGTTTTGATAGAGCGGGCTGCCGGCGGAGGCCTTGGAGTGGGTGCCGGAGCGGATCTTGTTCACCTCCAGCAACTTGAGCCAGCACCCTTGCAGCAGCTCGATGGCGCGTGTCCGAGGCAGGGATTCTGACAGCTCCACCTCGCGGCGATACCAGGGGTAGAGGTATTGATCCATCCGGCCAAACGACACCGAATGGCCGTTGGATTCGATCTGCAGGATGAGCTGGATAAAGTAGCAGAGCTGCAGCGCCTGCCAGAAGGTCTCGGGGGGCTGGTGGGCGATGTGGGCGCAGTTGAGTGATATGGTCTCAAGCTCGCTTCGGCGCTCGGGGCGAGATTCTTGTGCTGCCATATCATGGGCAAGTGCGGCGTAGCGCGAGATGTGAGCGCTGACCGCATCCAGAGTGATGGCGACGGCGTGCAGGAACTGCTCGCGCTGCAGATCGGCCCAATCCGCCAAATCCAGCCGACTGCGGCGCTCGGCCACCTTGGCCTTGAAGCCATCGAGCCCCAGCGTGAGCAGCTCCTCATAGTTGACCGCGAGGTGGGCATCCCCCGAGGTCATGTTGCCCTCGGCCTTGATGATGCCGCTCTCCAGCAGCGCTTTCTGTTCGTCGGTAAAGAGGCCGAAGCAGCGATCCTGCACCGTCTGGCCGCGCCAGAAGGGGGTGAGGGCGTGGATGATCTCTTTGTCGGTTTCGCTGACCGCAAAGCCGGCGCCGGGGCGGTCAGCCAGCTCGTCGATCTCCTTCTCAATCCAGCTCACCGTGTATTCGGGAAAGAGCGGCGCCGCCCGTACCTGACTGGCCTGATTGCCGACGATCAGCTCGTCGTGCTTGATCCAGATGGTGCGCGCCTTGAGGTGATGAGCCAGTGCAAGAGCGCGGCGCACCGGCAGCGGCCGGGCGAGATGAGCCTGATAGGCCTCGGTGTAGTGGCGGGCACGCTCGGTGCAGACCGGTGGCTGAACGATGTGGATCAGGCTCTCTTTGTGGGCGCGGATCCGCGGGCTCAGGGTATTGAGGTCGAGCTGGGTCATGATCTTATCCTCTGGTCACAGGGGTCAGCCCCTGACGTTGGGCGTATGCGTGGGCAAAGTGGAGTAAATCGGGATCGTCGAGCGGTGTCTCCGGCGCCTGATATGGCAGATCCAGCAGGGCATATTTGCCCACGCCTAAGGTGTGGTAGGGGAGGAAGTGGATCTCCTGCACCGTGCCGAGGCTGGCTGCGGTGTCGGTGATGGCTTCGATCGATGCGTGGTCGGCATTGAAGCCGGGAATGAGCGGCACCCGGATCTGCATCGGCACGCTGCGCTCGGCGAGGCGCTTGAGGTTCGCGATGGGCAGCTCCACCTTGCCGCGGGTCCAGTGGAAGAATCGTTCTTTATCCACGTGTTTGAGATCTGCCAGCACCAGATCCAGTGAGGGGAGGCTTGGCTCAATCTGGTGCCAGGGCACATGCAGGCAGCTCTCGACCGCCGTGTGCAGCCCTTCTGCCTTGCAGCGGGCCAGCAAAGCGGCGGCAAAGTCGGGCTGCATAAACGGTTCACCACCGGAGAGGGTGACGCCACCGCCGCTGCGCTCGAAGAAGGAGCGATCCCGCAAGATGGTGTCCATCAGGGTATCCAGGGTTTCATCGCGGCCGCACACCTGCAGCGCTTCGCTTGGGCAGAGGCCGCGCAGCCGTTCCATATCGTTGGCCTTGAGGGCAGAGCGACTGAGCTGGATGCCCTTGCTGTCACGCAAGATTGCCGGACAGGCATCGCTGCAGAGCTGGCATCCCTCGATGCATTGGCGCCGGTCGAGTAGTATGTCTGGTTTGGGAGAGCGGCTTTCCGGGTTTTGACACCACAGACAGGCCAGCGAGCACCCCTTGAGAAACACCAGGGTGCGAATGCCGGGGCCGTCGTGAGTTGAATATCGTTGCAGGTCGAAAATCATACCGCCTCCTTTTGTTTTTTCATTCTATTTGCTTTCATTCGAAAGTTGATTTGATTTCAATCAAGTATTTCGAAGATGTTTTATCGCTAGAATGGCGACATATTGAACATCCCGTTAAGGAGTTAGAGATGGAGCTGTATCTCGATACCGCCGATGTGGCGGCAGTGCGTCGCTGGTCACGGATCCTGCCGTTGGCCGGTGTCACCACCAATCCTTCCATTACTGCTGCCGGGGGATTGCCGCTCTGTGAGCTGCTGCCCGCCCTGCGCGACGTACTGGGGCCCAAGGCGCGCCTGTTTGCCCAGGTGATGGCCAAAACCGAAACCGATATGGTGCGCGAGGCATTCGCCCTGCGTGAGCTGGATCCGGATCTGGTGATCAAAATCCCGGTATGCGCAGAGGGGCTGGCGGCCATCAAGAGCCTGACCGCCAACGGTGTGCCGACTCTGGGCACCGCTGTCTATACCCCGCTGCAGGGCTGGCTGGCGGCGGTGGCGGGGGCGGAATATGTCGCGCCCTACGTTAACCGGCTGGATGCCCAGGGGGGCGATGGCATTGCCACCGTGCAGGAGCTGCAACAGCTGCTTGCGCTGCACGCACCGAACAGCAAGGTGCTGGCGGCGTCATTCCGCACTCCCCGTCAGGCGCTCGACTGCCTGCTGGCGGGTTGCCAATCCATCACCTTGCCGCTCGATGTGGCGGAGCAGTTGCTGAACGTACCGGCAGTGGATGCTGCGCTGGTGAAGTTCGATCAGGATTGGCAGCGCGCCTTCGGTCGCTGATCCCGGTGACAAGCTGATTGCCGTAATTGAGAGGGGGAGGGTGAAGAAGCGCGGGTGATGGGGATTGACCGACTAGACTGGAAAGAGGTGGCCACGTTCGCGGGCCGCCCTGCAGTCTACCGGAGGTATCCCATGAGCGACCATCTGCTACTCCCCCATGGTGAAGATTTGCGTCGTGCGGTGCTTTGGCTCAGCGAGCATCACCAGCACGATATCGCGGCTATTGAAGAGGCCAGCCTGCGTTTTGATCTCTCGCCGCTGGATGAGGAGTTTCTGATCCAGCACTGGCTCGACAGCCAGCGCCAATCATGAATATCTGAGGTGAGAGGTTTAGAAGAAGTTGGCGAGGTTGATGCCGAACTCTTTGGGGTCGACCGTGTTTTCGATGCTCTCCTGCACCCCTGACTTGGCCAGATCCAGCCACTGTACCTCGAGGTAGTGACGCTGGATGGCGTGATAGATCACCTTGACCACTGGCTTGAGCGGCTGCTGCTCGTTGCGCTGCATCACGATAGCCAGGCGCTGGTTTGAGAGCTGTACCAGAGTGCCCACCGGATAGACTCCCATGCACTTGATGAACTTGGTGACCAGTTCGGCATCAAAGTGCTGATTGATCCCCTTGAGCAGAATGCGGAAGGCCTGGGTCGGCTGCATACCTGCTTTGTAGACCCGATCCGCGGTGATGGCATCATAGACATCGACGATGCCGCTCATCCGGGTATAGAGAGAGAGCTGCTCCCCCTTGAGTCGCTGCGGGTAGCCGGAGCCATCGAGCCGCTCGTGGTGGTTGGCGGCCACCTCCAGCATGGTGGGGGTAATGCCAGGGGTATTGCTGAGGATCTCGTAACTGTGCACCACATGCTGACGCATGATGGCGAACTCCTCATCGGTCAGCTTGCCCGGTTTGTGGAGCACCTCGTCCGGGGTCATGATCTTGCCCACGTCGTGCAGCAGGCCACCCAGGGTCAGCTCCTTGAGTACGCTGCGTTCCAGTCCCAGATAGCGGCCGAAGTTGGCCAGCAGAATGGCCACGTTCATGGAGTGCTCCATCAGGTAGGCATCCTTGGCGCGAATACGGGCCAGACAGAGCATGGCATCGCCGTGGGTGAACATGGTGTCCACCATCTCTTCGGCGACTTCGGCCAGCGGAGTGATGTCGATGGGCTCACCCGCTTTGAGGTGGCGAATGAACTTGCCTTGCAGCTCGCGCGCTTCCTGATAGAGGCGGCGGATTTTAAGCTCCCGCCCTTCACCGTTGGCACTGGCCCGGCGTCCCACCTGGGCACTGTTGGCATTGAGATCGGGGGAGGTAACGGCGTCACTTTCGGCACTGCCCAGCTTGCTGCGGGCCAGATCGATGCGTACCGTGAGCACCCCCTGACGCACCAGATTGGCAATTTGCGCCACGCTAGTCACCAAGCCCATCTGGGCGATCTCCATCCCACCTGTCTGGCTGGCGATAGCAATGACATACATGCCGGGTTTTAGCTGGTTGACGGGAATGACGGGATAGGATGCTTGAGACTTCATGAAGGCTTCCTGACTCTTATTATTATGAGTATCGTTCGGATGGGTCACACCGGAGAAGTGTAACATCGGATGACCAGTTCGTCATAATTGGCAACCCCTTAACAGTGGCGTTGTCGCCCCCGCCCGATATAATGACGCCCCTTTACTTGTTGGACTCCGAGGTTGTGAATGCGGCTTGATAAATTTCTGTGCGATTGTTCCGATTTGACCCGCTCGCTGGCAGGCAAACTGATCCGTCAGGGCGAGGTCATGGTGGATGGCATTGTGGTCAAGCAGCCCGCTTTTCATATCAATGAGCAGAGCCAGATCGAGTTTGACGGCGTGCTGCTGACGCTGGAGCAGCGCAACCGCTATTTCATGCTGCACAAGCCGGAAGGTTACGTCTGCTCCAACGAGGATCCGGATCACCCGACCGTCTTCTTCCTGATGGATGAACCGGCGATGGGCAAGCTGCATGTAGTGGGGCGCCTCGACCTCGATACCACGGGTCTGGTGCTGGTGACCGACGATGGTCAATGGTCCCACCGCATCACCTCGCCGCGCCACGAGTGTGCCAAGACCTATCACGTCTGGCTGGCCGATCCGGTGAGCCCGGATGCGATCGCGCTGTTCGCCGAAGGGGTCTACCTGCGTAACGAGACCGATAAAACCCGTCCTGCCCAGCTGGAAATTCTCGGCGAGTGCGAGGCCCGACTGACCATCCACGAAGGCAAGTACCATCAGGTCAAGCGGATGTTTGCCTCCATCGGCAACAAGGTCGTTGGCTTGCATCGCGAGCGGGTGGGCGGTCTGACGCTGGATGAAGAGTTGGCACCCGGTGAATATCGTGAGCTGACCGCTGAGGAGATTGCCCTGTTCTGATCTGGGATGGTGCCGGGTGTCAGTGAGTGCTGAAACCCAGCACCAGCGCCGTGCCCAGGGTGGCAATCAGTGCCCCCGCCCAGGCGGCAACGGATGGCCGCTCCCCCGAGTGCCACCACAACAGCGGCAGCAGCAGTACCGGCGTGGTGGAGGAGAGAATGGCCACCATGCCCACCTCGCCCTGCCGCAGCGCCATCAGGATCAGCGTCATCCCCAGCCCCATCGCCAGAAAGCCGTTGGTGGCAATCATGGCGAGGATATGGCGATTGACCGGTTTGAGCGGCATAGCCAGCGGCAAGCGCCCCAGCCGAAGGACGCAGTGGGCCAGCAGGGCACTGCCCATCCGGATACCCGATGCACTCACCGCATCCACCTCACCACTCATCATCACCGGCTTGGCGATGATGGCTCCCACGCTCTGACACAGTGCCGCCGTCAGGCCAAGGCCAATTCCCAGCGCCAGATTGCCACGGACCTGCTCCCACTCGTTGCTGCTACTGCGTCTGCCAAACAGGATCGCCAGCATCACGCCGGCAAAGACCAGCATGGCCCCCAGCAGTCGCCAGCCAGTCAACTGTTCATTAAAGAGCCACAGCCCAAGCAGGGCGGAAAACAGCGCATGGCAGGAGAAGAGCAGGGCACTGCGTCTTGGTCCCAGCCGATTCATGCAGGCAAACAGCGCGGTATCGCCCACGAAGATGCCGACCAGCCCCGAGATGGCGAGCAGGGGCAGGGCGCTTGCGGTGAGGGTTTGCCAGCCACCGGTGAGCAGACTCATGGTGCCGAGCATCAGGCTGACCAGAAACATGCGCCAGCGGCTGTAGGCAAATGCGCCGAGATGACGGGCCGGTTTGACCGAAATTAGCGCTGCAATTGCCCATAAACTGGCCGACGCGAGGGCCAGCCACTCATAACCCATAAAAACTCCTGAAAAAATTAACCCGAAAGACTCCATCTCCCGGGCAAGCCCGATACAATACGGGGCGTTTTCGGGGATAACAAGAGCGGCATCAGGCATTCATCAGGCGCGCCGTCGGCCTTCCCCTCCTGCAGTGGTTTTATTCGAGGTTTTGTCATGAGGTATGGTTTCTTCCCCAAGCTGGCGCAACGCTGGCTCTCCCCGCTATTGCTTGCCGTGCTGGCAGGGCCCCTGGCCCATGCCACCACCGTTGAGCAGCAGCCTCTGCTTGCCGATCGGCAAACCCTGGTCAAGGGCAACGGTGCCGAGCCGGAGTCGCTGGATCCGGCCCTGGTGCGCTCCGGTTTCCCGGGGGAGGCCGTGCTGGTCGATCTGTTTGAAGGGCTGGTCAGCGAAGATGGTCAGGGGCATATCGTCCCTGCTCAGGCCCAGCGCTGGGAGGTGAGTGAAGATGGGCTGGAGTGGCGATTCTTCCTGCGCCCCCAACTGAAGTGGTCCAATGGCGAGCCGCTGGTGGCCGCTGATTTTGTCTATGCCTGGCGCCGTCTGCTCGATCCGGCCATCAACTCTCCTTCTGCCGGATTGCTGCTGGCCACGGGGATCAACAATGCGCAATCCATCTATGCCGGCGCACTGGAGCTCGGCAATCTGGGCATTGAAGCGCAAAGCGATCAGATCCTGAAAATCACCCTGGAGCGGCCGGCGCCCTATTTTCTGCAGCTCATCAGTCAGCGCCCCTTTGTGCCAGTCAATCAGAAGGCGATAGCCAAATTTGGCAAACAGTGGACCGAGCCCGGCAAGCTGGTGAGCAATGGCGCTTATCGGCTGGCAAGCTGGACGCCGAACGAGCGGATAGAAGCCGAGCGCAATATCCACTACTGGGATGACCTTCACACCCGTATCGGACGGGTCACCTATCTGCCTATCACTTCGCAACATGCCGAACGGCTGCGCTATGAGGCTGGTGAAATACAGCTCACCAACAAGGTCTCCCTAGGCTATTACCAGAAGATGAAGCGCGAATCTCCGGAGCGGCTGTGGGGGTTGCCGCTGTTTGGCACCTATCTCTATGCGTTCAATCTGAAGCGCCCCGAACTGCAGGATGTGCGGGTGCGTCAGGCGCTCTCCATGGCGGTTGATCGACAGCAGCTCATTGGATCGGTGAGCGGGCAGGATGAACAGGCGGCATGGTCGCTGTTGCCGGAGATGCCGGGTTACCCCCGGGTGATATTGCCTGTGGCGCTTGAGGATATGCCAACCCGCCAGGCCAAAGCGGCAGCGCTGCTGTCAGCGGCCGGGTATAACAGTGCCAATCCACTCAAGCTGAGCATTACCTACAACAGCGCCGAAACCCACAAGCAGATGGCGATGGCCATTGCCGCCATGTGGCAGAAGCTGGGGGTGCAGGTCACCCTCAACAGTCTGGAGTGGGGCGCCTATCAGGTGGCCAAGGATAGCGGTGATTTTCAGGTGGCCAGAAGCTTCCTGTTTGGCGATTACGTGGAGCCGTCAGCCATGCTGGGCAGCTTCCGTTGTCAGGATCTGCGCAACGAGAGCGGCTACTGCAATCCCGACTTTGATCTGCTGCTGGAGCAGGCAGCCAATACGCTGGACAGCGCGAGCCGTGTTGAACTCTACCGGCATGCCGAACAGTTGCTGCTTGAGGAGGCGCCGATCCTCCCCGTGTATCATTACAATCAGATGAGACTGGTCGATCCCGCGCTGCGAGGGCTGCCCAGCCAGAATTTGAAAGGGACGATTGCCACCAAGGATCTCTATTTCAGCCCGCAGTGAGGAGCATTTCATGAAACTTGCCATCATTTCCGACATCCACGGTAGCATCATTGCGCTGGAGCGGGTGCTGACCCAACTTGAGCACTGGCAGCCGGACCACTATCTGCTGCTCGGCGATCTGCTCAACCATGGCCCGCGCAATCCTCTGCCGGAAGGGTATAACCCGGCCGCGGTGGCCGATCGGCTCAACGAGCTGGCGCCACAGATCATCGCGGTGCGGGGCAATTGCGATTCCGAAGTGGATCAGATGCTGTTGCGCTTTCCCATCACAGCCCCCTACAACCAGTTGCTGATCGACGAGCGGCGCTGGTTTGTCAGCCACGGCCATCTTTATCGCCCGGACGAGGTTCAGCTACCGCCGGGTAGTCTGTTCCTGAGCGGTCACACCCATGTGCCGGTGCTGGAGTGGCAGGGGGAGCGGGTATTGATGAACCCGGGGTCGATCTGTTTCCCGCGCGGCGAGTTGCCTGCCAGTTACGGGAGCTATGAGGACGGGGTACTGCGCGTCAATGCGTGTGAGGACGGGCGAGAGTTGTTGCGACTGGTGCTTTAAAACGGAGTGCAAAAATGCAAGGCCTGATAAGAGATGTCAGGCCTTGATACCGTAAGAGCGGGTGCCAGAGCGAGTGTTACCCTTGGCGTCATAGGTCAGGCTGTTGCGATCGCGCAGCTGACTCAGAAAGGTTGCCAGACGACGGTTGGAGACGATGCTCAATTCAAGCAAGCGACCGTTGATATCATTTTGTGCCTGGCAGGCATCCAGTTTTGCACGAAGCTGCGCCATCTCGTCGGGATAGGCTGCCAGCTGCAGTGCCAGTTCCGGCATCTCTGCCAGTGTCTTGTCCAGAGTTTCTATCGCAGCAAGCAACTGCTGTTTGCGCTCGGTCAGTGCGGGCAGGGCCAGTGCCTGATGCTGTTCGAGCAAGCTAAACTCCTCTTCCAGAATGCCTTGCATCTGGCTGAGGTAATCATCTTGGGTGTGCAGTAACGAAGGTAAATCCATCATCCCAGAACTTTGTCCAGATTGGCCTCGAAACTGAACATCTTCTTGGCCACAGCGTCGCTGTTAACCTGATATTCGCCACTCGCGACGGCTTTTTTCAGCCGTTCGACCTTGCTCTCATTGCCGGTCGAGGCGGTATTGAGGTTTTGTTGCATCTTTTGCAATTGTTGCGCCTCACTGGTCAAGGAGACGGAGTCCAGCTTGACAGTAGCCGCTTTGTTTTCGGGCGATGAGGTGACTGACTTGCTGCCTGTCCCCTGGCTATTAGCGGTATTTTGCAACCGATTATTCGCCAAGTTGTTGATATTGTTGATGGCCATTTTAGTTACCTTCGTCTGCTTTAAGGTTTGCTTACCTGTTTATCGGTGCGGCAGATCAAAACTTTAGAAAAAAGTTGTCAAGGATCCGGATTTAAAAAGTGACCGATACGGCACCTACCGCACTGACTTTACCCTCAACGGTTTTGCCGGAGCGAATATTGACGAGTTTGATGATCTCTCCGAAGCTGCCATCTTGCAAGGCTCGGGCCATGGTTTTGATCTGGAAGTTGCTGTTTTCTGCCGTCAGGGTGACCTGATCCCCTTTGCACACGACACAAACCTGGCTCAAACGGATGGGTTGCCCCGGTTTTAGCTCCCTCTTGCTGCGTACTCCGATAAGAGGTGCCGTGTCAGTCAGGTAGTCGCCGCGGATCAGGGTCTGATCCTGATAGGCCAACACCAGCTGGCTTTCACTCAGCAGGTCCCCCTTGGCGATGGGGTTGGTCACAGTGACATAGGGTTTTTGAATACTGACTCGTACTGGGAGATAGACGTCCCAGGGTTTGTCTTCCTCACATTTAAGGTAAACTGTTGTATTACGGCGAATTTCCATTTTTGCTGGTAAGCTGATAGTGAGCAGGTCTTCGCAGCGGGTCAGTGGGAGCCGTTCATCCAGCGTGGCAGAGGTGACCTCAGCTCTGGCATCCAACGGAATATCCAGCTGGCTGTAAACGAACTCTTGTGCCTTTTCTTGCAGATAAGTAGTGACGTCCGAGGCGTAGCTGGAAGATATGCTGCCAAAAAAGAGGCTGATGAGTAAAAGTCGGTTAATCATTTTCGCTCGTTGGTCGATAAGTTGTTCACGCATATCACCATATTTAACTATGATTGCTTCAGAATCTGTTCGTTGTCACATCGATAGTCTGACGCAATCCATCACGCATGCATGATTAATGCCAAGCGTTTTTAGGGAGTGTTTATGGCCAGTATCCTGGACTCGGTCAACCAACGTACCCAGCTAGTGGGGCAAAACCGGCTGGAGTTGTTGTTGTTTCGTCTCAATGGACGTCAAAGATTTGGCATCAACGTATTCAAAGTGCGTGAAGTGTTGCAGTGTCCCCCCTTGACCGTGATGCCAAAATTGAACTCCTGCATTCGCGGGGTGGCTCATATTCGTGGCCAGACTATCTCGGTCATCGACCTCAGCATGGCGGTTGGCAAACGCCCGATAGATGATCTGAGCAAATGCTTCATTATCATCTCCGAGTACAACCGCTCTATTCAGGGTTTTCTGGTGCATTCGGTCGAGCGAATCATCAATATGAACTGGGAATCCATCCTCCCTCCGCCCAAAGGTGCGGGTCGCATCAACTACATGACAGCAGTGACTGAAGTCGATGGCGAGTTGGTCGAAATCCTTGATGTTGAGCGGATATTGAATGAAATTTCGCCGGTTGCAACGGATGTTAGCGAGGAGTTGGTTCAGGCCAGTGTCGACCACCCTACTCTGGGGCGTCCTGTTCTTGTTGCGGATGACTCCTCAGTGGCACGCAAACAGGTACAACGTGCGCTTGAGGCTATCGGTGTCGAGTGTGTGTTGGCAAAAGATGGCCGCGAAGCATTGAATATGCTGCTGGAAATGACCAAAAATGGTCCTATCAAGGATCAGGTTGCGCTGGTTATTTCGGATATCGAAATGCCGGAAATGGATGGCTATACCTTCACTGCCGAGATCCGGAATAATCCCAATCTCAAGGATTTGCATGTTATTCTGCATACCTCGCTCAGTGGAGTATTCAACCAGGCAATGGTGCAGAAAGTTGGTGCCAACAATTTTATCGCCAAGTTCCAGCCTGATGAATTGGCCAAGGCCGTACAAAACGCACTCTAATAAAGAAGAACAGCTGCATGAAGACACTTTCGGACGACTTATACAAACAGTTCAGCAACTTTCTGGCGGTACAGAGCGGAATTGTGCTGGGGGATAACAAGCAGTATCTGGTGAAGAGCCGTCTTTCACCTTTGATGGCTCAGTTTGGCATCGAGAGTCTGTCTGATCTGGTTACCCGTGCAATGAGTGTGCGAGAGCGTGACCTGAAAATGGCCGTGGTGGATGCCATGACGACCAACGAGACCCTCTGGTTTCGTGATACCTATCCGTTTCAGCTTCTTACCGACAAGATTTTCCCCGAGTTGGGGAAAAGTGGCCGCCCCATCAAGATCTGGTCAGCCGCATCCTCGTCAGGTCAGGAGCCCTATTCCATTGCCATGACGGCACTGGAGCAGCAGATGAAAAAGCCGGGTACCTTGCCTGGTGGCGTGCAGATTGTCGGGACGGATATTTCGACGACCATGCTCAATCAGTGTAAGGAAGGCGTTTACGATAGCCTTGCTCTGGCACGCGGTTTGTCACCGGAGCGCAAGAAGATGTTTTTTGAGCCTTACGGTGACAACAAGATGCGGGTTGCCGAGCGAGTCAGAAAATTGACCACCTTCCGGCCACTCAACTTGTTGGAGAGTTATAGTCTGCTCGGCAAGTTTGACATTATCTTTTGCCGTAACGTGCTTATCTATTTTGCGCCGGAAGTGAAGTCGAAGATCCTCAACCAGTTTGCAGCCAGTCTCAATCCCGGTGGATATCTGATGCTGGGTGCGTCGGAGTCACTGGCCGGGTTGACCGATCGGTTTGAGATGATCCGCTGCAATCCGGGGATTGTCTACAAGGTCAAATAGGCCTGATGGCCATGATATTCGAGGTTTTACCGGATATAACCAGTTCATGTAAAGAGGGAAGCAGCGAGCTTCCCTCTTTCTTTATCTACAGCTCAGTCTTTCTATTTACCTACCATATCTCGCCATCGCAAAAGTGGTTGAAGCCTTAAGGTGGCCAAATGATGCCGTCTGACTCAATGCGCGAGATGCTCCTGCCGTTTTCGGTCTGAAATGTGCTCATACCCAAACCATCGAACTGAGAGATTTGCTTATGGCACACCTCTTGCAAACAAAATATACCAAGCAGGAGGTGTGCTATGGCTCTTTCATTTGACAAGGCATTCGGTGTGCATCAACACACCATAAGCGTTCGCGCCAAGCGTGCAGAGGTGCTTTCCAGCAATATTGCCAACGCAGATACCCCTGGCTTTAAAGCCAGGGATATCAATTTTGCTCAGGCATTGCAGGAGGCCCAGTCGCATCAGGGTTTTGGTTTGGCAACGACCAGCGAAAAGCACTTTGCCTTGAATATGGACGCTCCGGGTACCGTGCAATATCGCAACCCGCTGCAACCGGATACCGGTGACGGCAATACAGTCGATGTGCAGCAGGAGCGCAGCGAATTTCTGCGCAATAGCCTCGAGTATCAAACCTCCCTTGAATTTATGAATAGCAAGATCAGTGGCCTGCTCAAGGCCCTGAAAGGAGAGCAGTGATGAGTTTGTTCAAGGTCTTTGACATAGCAGGCTCGGCTATGAGCGCACAGTCAGTGCGCCTCAACACGGTTGCCAGCAACATGGCCAATGCGGACAGCGTCAGCTCCAGTGTGGAAAATACTTACCACGCCAGGCGGCCAGTCTTTGCCGCCCAGCTCGATCAGGCGATGTCTGACAAGCAGGGCTCGGTCGGGGTTGAGGTGAAGGGGATTGTCGAGAGCAAGGCGCCACTGCTCAAGGAGTACAACCCCAACCACCCGATGGCGGATAAAGACGGTTTTATCTTCAAGCCAAACGTCAACATGGTTGAAGAGATGGCCGACATGATCAACGCCTCGCGCAGCTACCAGACCAACGTACAGGTTGCAGATTCGGCCAAGAAGATGCTGCAGCAGACGCTCCAGCTTGGCAAGTCCTGATAGGAGGGATGCAGCATGGTCGATACAACCAATAATGTGAACGGCATCAGCCGTACCACGACCCAGACGACAGGCACCACTACAACGCCGAAGAAAGAGCTGGATCAAGCTTCTTTTCTGAAGCTGCTGACCATGCAGCTGTCGTATCAGGATCCTTTCAAGCCTGTTGATAACGCCCAGATGCTCTCCCAGATGACATCCATGTCGACTTCTGAGGGGATCAACAGCTTGTCCACCCAGATGGGCAATCTCAATACTCTGATGACATCTAGTCAGGCGCTGCAAGCCTCTGCACTGGTCGGACAAAATGTGCTGCTCCCTAGCAATATCGGTTATTTGGAGAAAGAGGGGTCTATATCCGGGGTTGTGGCTGTCGGTGTCGAGAACAAGTATTCGAATGTGAAAATCACGGTGGAAGATGAAAAGGGTCAGGTGATAAAGGAGCTTCCTCTGGAAGGTGATTTACGCGGCAATGTTGAATTTGCTTGGGATGGTAAAGACAAGAGTGGCAATCCGGCCAAGCCTGGAAAATACGTGATTAAAGCTAACGGCACCATGGATGGAAAGTCGGAGAGCATCTCGGCCCTGACCTATGGCAAGGTTGATAGTGTGGTCCTGGGGAACGGAACCAACCCGACTCAACTTAATCTGAGAGGTCTAGGCACTACAACGCTTAATAGTATCCTGCAAATTTCAGGATCTAATCAGAACAAACCAACAACTCAGTCAAAAACCACGTCGACAGCATCGATCTAAGGAGCTGGATATGTCATTTAACAATGCCTTGAGCGGTGTCAACGCGGCACAAAAAGACTTGAACGTCACCGCCAACAACATTGCCAACGTTAATACCATGGGCTTTAAAGAGTCCCGAGCAGAGTTTGCGGATGTTTACGCCAACTCCATCTTTGTCAATGCCAAGACCCAGGTCGGTAATGGTGTGGCGACTGGCGCGGTTGCCCAGCAGTTCCATCAGGGGGCGCTGCAATTTACCAATAACGCACTCGACTTGGCGATTCAGGGGAATGGATTCTTTGTGACCTCCGATGGCCTGACCAACCTGGATCGCACCTATACTCGTGCCGGCGCCTTCAAGCTCAATGAAAACAGTTATATGGTCAACAATCAGGGGCATTACCTGCAAGGTTATGAAATTAACGCCGATGGCACCCCGAAGGCGGTCAGCATCAATGCTACCAAGCCGATCCAGATACCGGATCGGGCGGGTGAGCCAATCAAGACCAGCAAGATTGAGGCAAGCTTCAATTTGCCGTCCAAGGCGACCCCGTTATCGGCGGGCACAATGCCGGATCCTCTTGCTGTACCTCCAATAGTTGGTAGCCTGTCGAGCTTTGATCCAAAGGACTCGAAAACGTACTCGTCCTCCACCTCTGTTGTCGTGTATGACTCTTTAGGTGAGCCTCATACCATCACTAAATATTTCGTTAAAGAAGCTAGCGATGCCGACCCGACCAAACCGGCAGATCCTACAGCATGGCGTATGTATTTATATGAGGGTGAAAAGCCTATTGATATAGCTATGGGGGTTCAGACTCAGATGGCTACAGGTGTGCCCCAGGCACCTTTGGCTGCGCGTTTTACCTTTGGTGCCGATGGTAAAATGATTACCCCAACCACCCCTGCAACAATCCAAACGGAGCAATTGGGTGCCGCTGGTGCGGGTATTATCACTAATGGTGCTGATCCCACTCAGACTTTTGAGATTTCACTGGGCACAATAACCCAATATGCCTCACCATTTGAAGTCAATAAGTTGTCGCAAGATGGCTCCACTGTCGGCCGTTTGACCAAGGTCGAGATCACTCCGGATGGCATTGTGTCCGCGACTTACAGTAACGCCACCACCATCAAGGTGGCCATGGTCGCCATGGCAAAGTTTGCCAACTCGCAAGGATTGACTCAGGTTGGCGATACCTCCTGGCGTCAGTCCCTGCTCTCTGGCGATGCCTTGCCTGGGACGCCGAACTCGGGCACTTTCGGGACCATCAAATCATCGGCGCTGGAGCAGTCCAACGTGGATTTGACCTCGGAGCTGGTTGACTTGATCACTGCCCAGCGTAACTTCCAGGCCAACTCCCGTTCTCTGGAGGTCAACAGTTCGCTGCAGCAGACCATCCTGCAGATCCGTTAATCTCGCAATAAATGATAATGAGAGGGGGCTTGGCCCCCTCTCTGTTTCTGTCGCATTCCCATCCTTATCCCCCCATATTTCTGCTATTGGCACTCTAATTGCATTTCTCCTGTCAGAGTCATCTGTTTGACGGAGAATTCCATGGATCACCTGCTTTATATTGCCATGTCCGGGGCCAAAGAGACTATGAACAGCCTGGCTGTTCGCGGAAACAACCTCGCCAATGCCAATACCACCGGTTTCAAGTCCGATTTCGAGCAGGCCAGAAGTATGCAGGCGTTCGGAGAGGGCTTGCCAAGCCGGGTGTTTGCCATGGCTGAGCGCCCGGGTCAGAACCTGCAGCATGGCATGCTGATGACCACCGGACGGGATCTGGACGTGGCGGTGGATGGTCCCGGCTGGATTGCCGTGCAGGATCCCAAGGGGGGGGAGGCCTATACCCGCATGGGGAATTTGCAGGTCAATGCGACCGGCAACTTGCAGACCTCGACGGGCCTGAATGTAGTGGATGACGGTGGTCAGCCAATCGTGTTGCCGATGCCGATGGAGAAACTCGAGATCAATCGGGATGGCACCATCAGCGGTAGACCGGAAGGGGCTGCCGCCAACTTGCCGGAAGATTTTCAGCGGATCAAGCTGGTCAACCCGGCCGCCGATGCGGTGGAGAAGGGGCAAGATGGTCTGTTTCGCCGCAAAGATGGCCAGAATGAACCCGCCTCTGCCAATGTCGGCCTGATTGCCGGCTCCCTTGAGGGGAGCAACGTCAATGTGGTGGATGAGATGACCAACCTGATCCGGCTGCAACGCCAGTTCGAAACCCAGGTCAAAATCATGAAGACGGCCGAAGAGAATGATGAAGCTCAAACCCAACTGCTGCGAATCAGCTAATCAAGGAGTTACCTATGAATCCCGCACTCTGGATCAGCAAGACCGGGTTGGATGCACAGCAGACCAATATTTCGGTCACCTCGAACAACCTGGCGAACGCCAGCACCGTGGGCTTTAAAAAGTCACGGGCCATCTTTGAAGATCTGCTGTATCAAAACATCAACCAGCCCGGTGGCCGCTCTTCTGCCGATACCGAGCTCCCCTCCGGCCTGATGCTGGGGGCGGGTGCCAAGGTGGTGGCGACCCAGAAAAACCACAGTCAGGGTAACGTACAAACCACTGACAACTCGCTCGATTTGATGATCAGTGGTCGTGGCTACTTTGAAATTCAGCTGCCAGATGGCAGTGCTGCCTATACCCGTAATGGTCAGTTCACCCTCAACGATGAAGGGACCATAGTGACCCCGGGTAATGGCTACCCGCTGCAACCGGAAATCCAGATCCCGGAAAACGCCCAGAGCGTTACGGTGGGTGAAGATGGCCAGGTCTCGGTGCAGCTCAAGGGCGATGGCGCTTCTCAGGTCGTCGGTCAGATCAACATCTCCGACTTCGTTAATGCCAGCGGCTTGCAGCCGATGGGGGAGAACATGTTCGTCGAGACCCAATCCAGCGGCGCTGCTGCGCAGGGGACTGCCGGTGCCGATGGCTTGGGGGTGATCAAGCAGGGGATGCTGGAGACTTCCAACGTCAACGTGACCGAAGAGCTGGTGAACCTCATTCAGGCTCAGCGGGTTTACGAGATGAACTCCAAGGTGCTCTCTGCCGTTGACGGCATGATGTCCTTCCTGATCCAGCGTACCTAATTAGGAGGTGCATGATGAAAGCCGTATGGATGCTGGGATTGTTGGTGCTGGGAGGGTGTAGCAGCACTCCCAATACGCCCAAGCCTGATGATCCCGAGTTTTCCCCCGTCTACGGGGAGTCGGAGCCGGTGTCGGTGCGACCGACAGGGGCAATTTTCCAGCCGGATCAGGTCAATGGCATCTATTCGGATATCAAGGCACACAAGGTAGGCGACATCATTACCATCGAGTTGTCGGAGTCGACCTCCGCCTCGAAAAAGGCCAATACCCAGAGTGGCAAGAATAACAAGTTCAATCTGGACCCGGTCAAGTTGGGTGGCGTGCCCGTGACCGCCAGCCCCTATGATCTCTCAGCCTCCATTGCTCAAGACAGCGCGTTCAAAGGCCAGGCCAAGGCGGACCAGAGCAACAGTCTGCAGGGCAATATTTCGGTCAGCGTGGCCAAGGTACTGCCCAACGGCAATCTGGTGGTGCGCGGCGAGAAGTGGATCATGCTCAACAATGGCAATGAGTATATCCGGATCACCGGCCTTATTCGCCCGGAGGATGTGACGTCTGATAACAGCGTTTCGTCCCAGAAAGTGGCCAATGCCCGCATTTACTACGGTGGTACCGGCGATCTGGCCAATAGCCAGGAGCAAGGGTGGCTTACCAGCTTTTTCAATGGTCCCTGGTGGCCGCTCTAGGAGATGTTATGAAGTCACTCCGTCTTGTCACACTGCTCTGCTGTCTGCTGCCCTTGGGCGTGGCCAATGCGGCCCGGATCAAGGACATCAGCTCGGTTGAAGGGGTGCGTAACAACCAGCTGATTGGTTACGGTCTGGTGGTGGGGTTGCCCGGCACTGGCGAGAAGAACAACGCCTTCACCGAGCAGACCTTCCGCACCATGCTCAACAACTTTGGCATCAAGGTGCCGGATAACATCAAGCCCAAGATCAAGGATGTGGCACCGGTGGCGATCCATGCCGACCTGCCCCCCTTCTCCAAGCCGGGCCAGACCATCGACGTAACGGTGTCGGCCATTGGCGAGGCCAAGAGCCTGCGGGGCGGTACCCTATTGCAAAGCTTCCTGAAAGGGCTCGATGGGCGGGTCTATGCGGTCGCGCAGGGCAGTCTGGTGGTCGGTGGTCTGGGGGCCGAGGGGGCTGATGGTTCCAAGGTAGTGATCAATACCCCGACCGTCGGGCGGATTGCCAACGGTGCGACCGTGGAGCGGGAGGTGCCCAACTCCTTCAGTCAGGGGGATACCATCACTTTCAACCTTAACCGACCCGACTTTACCACTGCGCGCCGTCTGGCCGATGTAGTCAACGATCTGGTGGGGCCCAATACCGCTCAGGCGCTCGATGCCACCTCGGTCAAGGTCTATGCCCCGCGGGATCCGGGTCAGCGCGTCTCCTATCTCGCCACCATCGAGAATCTGGAGGTGGATCCGGCCAACGAGGCGGCCAAGATCATCGTTAACTCCCGCACCGGCACCATAGTGATCGGCAGTCAGGTCAAGCTCAAACCGGCGGCCATCAGCCATGGCGGGTTGACGGTGACCATTGCCGAAAACCAGCAGGTCTCCCAGCCCAACCCGCTGGCAGGAGGAGAGACGACGGTGACCAACAACTCGACCATCAATGTCCAGCAGGAGCCGGGGCGGATGTTCAAGTTTGATACCGGTGCGACCCTGGACGATCTGGTCCGGGCGGTCAATCAGGTCGGGGTCGCCCCCGGTGATTTGATGGCCATCCTTGAGGCACTGCAGCAGGCAGGCGCCATCGAGGGGCAACTGGTCATATTGTAACAAGCGGCAAGTGGTTGCCACGGGTGGCAATGAGGTAAGCAAAATGGCGGAGTTTGACAGCAACAGCGGCATGAATCTCGGGATGGTACAGGACATCAAGAACCTGGATCGTCTGCGCCAGATGAGCCAAAGCAAAGAGGGGCAGGCCGAAGCGCTCAAGAGTGCGTCACGCCAGTTCGAGTCAATCTTTACCCAGATGCTGTTTCAGAGCATGCGTCAGGCCAACGGGGTGTTGACTCAGGACAACCCGATGAACAGCAGCTATACCCAGTTCTATGAAGGGATGCTGGATGAGCAGCGAGTCGCCGACATGTCCAGCAAGGGGGGGCTGGGATTGGCTGACATGGTGGCCAAGCAGCTCTCTCCCGATACCTTTACCCATCAGGATGGACGGGTGCTCAAGATGCCGCAGCGCACCGAACGGACCTACAAACCCTATCAGCCACCCACGGCAGCTGCAGATGATTTGATCGCGGCATCAAAAGTTGGCAAAGATTTTGCTGAAAGAGAGATGACCGAGGAGGTCAAGGAGAGCCACGCACTCACTATGCCCCGTCGTCCTCACCGTAGCATTCCGCCCATGGGGCGCATGGCCAGCGAAGAGGGCAGTGCCACCGGTAGTGGGGGCAAAGAGTTCGATACGCCGGAAGAGTTCGTTAATCGCCTGATGCCGCTGGCCAAGAAAGCGGCCGACAAGCTGGGGTTAAGCCCGGCGGTACTGGTCGCCCAGGCGGCACTGGAGAGCGGTTGGGGCAAGCGGGTGATCAAGGATGGCGAGGGGCTGGTGACCCATAACCTGTTTGGCATCAAGGCCGATCCGCGCTGGGAAGGGCCAAAGGCGGTGGTCAGCACGCTCGAGTATGAGCAAGGCGTTGCCTCCCGCCAGAAAGCGGCATTTCGCTCCTATGAGTCGTTTGAAGAGAGCTTCAACGACTATGTGGACTTCCTCACTTCCGGCTCTCGCTACAAGGGCGCCCTGGCGAAGGTGGATAGTCCTGATCGCTACTTTGAGGCGCTGCAACAGGCGGGTTATGCCACCGACCCGCACTACGCCAGAAAATTGAAACAGGTATTGCGCAGTGATGCCATTGCCCAATACAACGAGATGGAGCTGTAACGTATGGCAAGCGACCTGCTTGGGATTGGTTCATCGGGCGTGCTGGCACAGCAACGCCTGCTGCAGACCACCAGTAACAACATAGTGAACGTCAATAGCCAGGGCTATGTGCGTGAGCGTACGCTGGTGTATACCAATACCATCGGTCTGGGGACCGGTGACATCAAGACCCAGCGGGTAATCAACGACTATATGCAGGGGGAGGTGCGCCGTGATACCTCCGCCTATCATGCCTCCCTGACCCATTATGAACAGCTGGCTGGCGTTGACAGCTTGCTTGGGGATACCAGCAACAGCGTGGGGGCAGCCATCACCTCCTACTTCAAGTCATTTCACTCTGCCAATGAATCGCCTGCCGAGATCGGTGGGCGCAAGGTGGTGATGACGGAGTTGAGTGGCATGGTCAACCGTTTTCATACCCTCTCGGCGCAGCTCGACAAGCAGAGCGATACCCTCAACACCCGTATTGAAGATGAAACCAAGCAGGTCAACAGCCTGCTCACCAGCATCAATGATCTTAATCAGGCCATCATCCGCACCCAGGGGTCACCCGAAGAGAACCTGATGCTGTTTGATCAGCGGGATGAGGCGATCCGCCAGCTGTCGGAGAAGATGGATATTCGCACCGTAGCCCAACCCAACGGCAGCATGCTGGTCAATATGAGCACCGGCCATTCGCTGATCCTCGATGGGGGCGTCGCCCAGTTCAAGGTGATTGCAGGAGATCCTGACTCCCGAGATCAGGAGCTGCAACTGACTCTGGGGGATAATCAGGCTACCATCGACCACGATACGTTTGGTGGCGCCATGGGGGGGCTGTTCAAGGCGCGTACCGACCTTGAGCCTACCAAGCGAGAACTGGGGCAGCTGGCCGTGGCGATGGCCGATGCGATGAACCAGCAGAACCGCCTCGGGATGGATCTGGATAACGAGATTGGCGGCGATATCTTCACCCTGCCTACCAGCAAGGGCTTACCCTACGGCAATAACACGGGGACGGTCGGGGCGAATGTCAGCTTCGTGCCGGGCAAGGGGACATCAGTGACCCCGTTTGATTACGAAGTGCAATTTAGCAGTGCCACCGGTTATGAGGTGTTTTCGCTGGACAAGTCTGGCAATCGTACCTTGATCACTGCGGGGGCTACCCCACCAACAACCTTTGAGCTGACCGGGCACGGGATCTCGATCGATCTCACCGGCACGCCAGCTGCGGGTGACAGACTGTTGCTGCAACCGACCAAAAGTGCGGCCGCTGGTCTGGGTCAGTTGATCACCCGACCGGAAGATTTGGCCCTGGCCTCTCCGCTTAAAGCAGAAAAGACCACCAATAATGGCGGCGGGGCAGATATCAAACTGGGTGGCGTATTTAATACAGGTGCGGGGTCAGGTTTTGGTACCAATAGTCTGAGCCCGACAGCGCCTCAGGTGGTCAAAATCGATGCTAGTGGTAACTATCAGGTGTTTCAAGCCGATGGTACTACTCTGATAGGTACGGCCCCTGCGAGCAGCAAGGGGCAGAATTTGATGGCTGCTTTGCAACTGCCACCCCCCACTGGTGGACCAGCTTATCCAAACCCGAAACAGGCGCCCGGCTACGAGTTCAGCATCACCGGAACGGTGGATGCCGGTGACAGCTTCAAGCTCAGTTACAACAGCAATGGCTTTGCCGATAACAGCAATGGACTGGTTCTGGCCGAGCTGCAAAACAAGGATCTGGTGCGCAAGAGCACCAATGGTGGGACGACCAACGACAAGATGACCTTCAATCAGGCCTATTCCGGGTTGGTGATGGAAGTGGGCAACAATACCAGTCAGGCAAAAACGCTGCTCAAGGCCAATGAGTCCAAGCTTATCCAGAGCACTGGCATCTTTGAAAGCGTGTCTGGGGTCAATCTGGAGGAGGAGGCGGCCAATCTGATCCGCTTCCAGCAATCCTATGCGGCATCGGCGCAAATCGTCAGCACGGCCAAAACTATTTTCGATACACTGCTCTCTTCCGTGAGGTAACGTCATGCGCATCACCACCAACATGATCTACGACCGGAATATCTATTCCCTCAACAGTGCCAACGAGCGGTTGAATACTGCCTACCAACAGCTGCAAACCGGTAATAAATTTCAGACTGCCGGCGAAGATCCCGCGGGGATGAGCCAGAAGATGGCACTGACCAAGGAGATCGACCTGTTCAAGCAGTACAGTGTCAATGGCAGCTTGCTGGAAAACAGCCTGGGACATGAGGAGACGGTATTAACGTCGATTAACAATGCGATGCTTAGTGCCCAGACTCTGATCCAGAAGTCAAATAATGGCGCTATCAGCATGGATGATCGCAAGGCCATAGCCAGCGAGCTGGAAGGGTTGCAGCAGCAAATGTTTGATCTGATGAATAGCAAAAACTCCTCGGGTGAATTTATATTTGGCGGCAATCAGAGCAAGACCCAGCCATATATCAAAGACGCCAACGGAAAATATATTTATCAGGGGGACCCTGGTCAGCGAAATATTCAGGTCTCACCCACAGTACAAATTGCTGCCAATGATTCCGGGCAGGATCTGTTTGAAATCGTGGCGACCAGAAGAACTGCCAGTGCAACCACCGCAAATATCAAGGTCGGAGTCGGTGATCAGGGCAACTTTGATAATTTCTATAAGTCCAATTATAACTCGGCACTGCCCAGCAACACCTATACCGTATCAACCACCATAGGCCCGCCTGATACCTATGATATCAAGGATGCCGGTGGTACTACCCTGCAAACGGGTAACTACACTGCTGGCACCAAGATCCCCTTCAATGGTCTGGAGTTGACCCTTGATTTGCCTGCAGGTGGTGCGGCTCAGCAGTTTGACCTTAATCCACCAAAAAATGACAACGTGCTGAACGGGATGTCGGATTTTATTACCGCTTTGCGTGATCCCGCTATTACCGCTGACAACTTTGCGCTGGAAGTAGCCGATGCTACCGTCCATATGAAGAATGCTCGCCTGAATATCGATCATGGATTGGGGGAGTTGGGTGGCAGGATGAATAGTCTCGAGGCAGTCATGGATTCTAACGAGGGGTTGAGTACCCTCAACGCCGAGGCGAGAGCCAAGGTATCGGAAGCGGACCTCTATGAAGTGATTTCCGCGCTGTCAAAAGAGGATGCGGCATTGAGTGCCTCGCAACTCTCGTTCAGCAAAATAAGCCGTCTGACACTGTTTGACTATATTCGCTAATAAATAAGGGGCCCTTTGGATCCTTTTCTTTTGTCCAGACTATGAAAATTGGTTTCGTGTCATCTCCTGCCAATTGTAACAAGCTGTTGCCGTTGCCAATTTAATGGTGGTTGCGGGGTTGACCTCCCAGCGGGATTGGATAATCATGCCGCCCGCACAACAGAGGGTTGTGCGAATTATTTGCAGCATCTCGTTAGGCGAGGCTCCTGTATAAACACAGGCCACTGATCTCACGACGTCCAGAGACGCCCAAGATCAGGACAGTTTTCATCGGATTAAGGTGTAAACCCAAGTGGCTTCCGGCATGCCGGATACGTTATACAGTGCTAAAGCTGGTACGTGGGGATGATGACACGCCGAACGGCGTCATTTCCTGCCTATTACTCGTCAATCAAATTGCTGTTTTCTTGTCGTTGCATCCGGCTATTTCCGGAGGCATTCAGGTTCGCCTGAAATCACATGAGGATATCTGTGATGAAGAAAACACATACCATTCTTAACCGTCACCAACTGCTCGATCTGGCCGCCCTGCAGGGTTGGCTGGAACATAATCTGGATCCGGTTCAGCGCGCCGATCAACTGCTGACCCTGCGTCCGGAAGAGCTCAACTGCATCTTTGATACCCTGCCAATCCCGCAAGGGGCCGAACTGCTTGGTTCACTCTCGGCCGAGAGTGCCGGGCGCCTGTTGCAGCGACTCCATGGCAGCATCGTCAGCGTGTTGCAGGAGGCTATTCCCCGCCGTGAGATGGTCGCCATCCTGCGCAAACTGAGTCGTCAGTATCGCACCATGTTGCTGGCTCGCTTCCCGACCCAGGCGCAGGCCATGTATTACTCCCTGCTGGATTGGCCCACCGAGTCGGTGGGGGCCAACATGCGCCACGAATATCTGGTTGTGCGGGAGGAGGACACGGTCGGTCACGCCAAACAGCTGATCCACGATGCTTGGGACAATGCCCAGCTGTTTCGCCATATCTATGTGGTCAACGGGGATGGTCGTCTGCAAGGGAGCCTCTCCCTCAAGACCTTGCTGATCGCCGACCCGCTGGCCAGTGTCGCGACCCTGATGGATCGGGAGACTGTGCGGATCAACGCCCGAGCCGATCAGGAGCTGGCAGCGCGCCTGCTGATCGACCGCGACCTGTCGGTATTGCCGGTCGAGGATCAGGGGCGACTGGTCGGTATTTTCCACGTCGATGATGCTGCGGATATTCTGGAGCTCGAATCCACCGAGGATGCCGAGATGCAGGGGGGCTCCTCGCCACTCGATACTCCCTATCTGCAGGCGACCCCCTGGCAGCTGTGGCGCAAACGGGTGGGCTGGCTGCTTATCCTGTTCGTGGCGGAAGCCTACACCGGCACCGTGCTGCGGGCATTCGAGGAGCAGCTGGAAGCGGCTATCGCGCTGGCCTTCTTCATTCCGCTCCTGATCGGTACTGGTGGTAACAGCGGCACCCAGATCACCACCACCATAGTACGAGCCATGGCGGTCGGGGAGGTGAGTCTGCGCAATCTCGGCACAGTGCTGAAAAAGGAGCTCTCCACCGGTCTGCTCATCTCGGGTGCCATTGCCATGGCGGCCTGGGTACGGGCATGGAGTCTCGGCGTCGGTCCCCAGATTGGCATGGTGGTGACCTTTACCATCATCGCCATCGTGCTCTGGAGTGCCACGGTCGCGTCCATTATTCCCATGGTGCTGCGTCGTTTCCGCATCGATCCGGCGGTGGTCTCTGCGCCATTCATCGCGACACTGGTGGATGGCACCGGCCTTATCATCTACTTCGAGATGGCCAAGTGGTTGTTGCCCGAGTTGCAGTAACCGGGAGATTGAGATGCAAAAGGCAGCCATTGGGCTGCCTTTTGCATTTATCGCTCCGGTTTAGCCGAGCTGGAACAACAGTGGCCAGCCCTGCTCCTGGCAATAACGATGCTCTTTCTCCAGATTCTGCATCAGGAGACGGTTCTCCTCGCACCAGTCGATCGGCAGGGTCACGACCAGCTGATCCCCTTGTACCGCGACTTTCCACTCGGGCAGCAGGTTGTCCTGGCGCTTGTGGTGAGCGGCGACAGCGAGGCGCAGGATGCGGATGCAGCGCAGCACCGTCTGCATGTCGTGGTTGGGCAGGGGAGGCAGCTCGGAGAGCTTGAGCCCCTTGCGCTGAAAGCGTACCAGCGCAGCCAGCAGGGCCTGATCGTCCTGGTTGAAGCCAGGCAGGTCGGTGTGTTGCAGGATATAGGCAGAGTGGCGGTGAATGCCGCTGTAGTTGATGGCAAGGCCAATTTCGTGCAGCCGCGCCGCCCAGCCGAGGATGGCGCGATAGGGCTCTATCTCCATCTGCCAGGGCTCTTGCAAGGCATCGAACAGCGTCAGCACGCTCTGCTCCACTCGGGCGGCTTGTTTGCGGTCCATCCGGTAGTGGGTACCGAGCGCTTGTGCCGTCCGTTCGCGAATATCGTGGTGTTGCAAGCGCTCCTCGAATTCATAAAGCAACCCTTCACGCAGCGCACCATCGGAGTAGTCGAGCCGCTCGATGGGCAGCGAGGTAAACAGCCCGAGCATGATGGCGACCGCAGCGGCAAACACCTCCTGACGCTCCTCGGTCAGCCCTGTCAGCTTGAGGTTATCGACTCGCTTGCGCTCAATCATCAGCGCCTTGAGCCGCTCCAGCCCATCCAGCGTAATACTGCCATCGGTCAGCCCCTCACCTTGCAGCACATCGCGCACGGTGCGGATCGAACCTGAGCTGCCAAGGCAGCTCTGCCAGCCCAGCTTGCGGTACTGGTTGACGATGGGGGCGAGCTGGTGCTGCGCCTCCAGCACGGCATTGGTGAAGTGCTTGTCGCTCAGCTTGCCGCTGGCAAAGAAGCTCTGGGTAAAGCTGACGCAGCCCATCTTGCGACTGGTAAGGGCCTTGTGTTCAAACCCTTCACCGATGATGAGTTCGGTGCTGCCGCCGCCGATATCGATCACCAGTACTTGGCCCTCGATATGCTGGGTATGGGCGACCCCTTGATAGATGAGCCGTGCTTCTTCCTGCCCGCTGATGATCTCGATGGGGTGGTTGAGCACTTTGGCAGCTTCACTCACAAATTCGTGGGCGTTGCTGGCACGGCGCAGGGTATAGGTACCTGCGATGCGGATCTGGTCCGGTTTGATATTGGTGAGGCGCTCGGCAAAGAGTGACAGACAGGCGAGGCCGCGTTCCATCGCCTCCGGGCTCATCCGCTTTTGCTCATCCATCCCTTCCGCCAGCCGCACCCGCTCTTTGATGCGATCAACGATGCGAAAACGCCCTTCGCTCAGATGGGCGATCACCATATGAAAACTGTTGGAGCCGAGATCCACGGCGGCATAGAGACTATTGTCCATTGTTTGACTCGATACGTTTGAGATAGTCGTAAATCGCCACCTGAGAGCGGATCTTGCGGCGGTTGCCCCGCTTCACATATTCGTTCTGCTGGTCGGCATCAATGACCCGCGCTTTGCAGGTATCACTCAGTTGTAGTTCGAGAATGTCCATGATGCGCTGCTTGAGGCGCTCGTCATAAATGGGGGTGCCCACCTCGATCCGGCCGTCGATATTGCGGCTCATCCAGTCGGCGCTGGAGATATAGAGCTGGGGATTGCCCTTGTTGTGGAACACCATCACCCGCGGGTGCTCGAGGAAGCGGTCGATGATGCTGATCACCTTGATGTTGTCACTGAGACCTGGCACACCCGGACGCAGGGCGCACATGCCACGGATGATCATCTGGATCGGCACCCCGGCCTGACCAGCGGCATAGAGGCGGTTGATGAGATCCTTGTCCACCAGATTGTTGATCTTGAGGATGATACCGCTCGGCTGGCCCGCCTTGGCGTTGGAGAGCTCGTTGTCGATGAGGCGATAGAGCTGACGGCGGCTGTTGATGGGGGAGACCAGCAGGTGGTTGAATTTGTATCGCTTATAGGGGTACTCGATGTATTCAAACACCCCTTCCACTTCGGCGGTGATATCCGGATTGCGAGTGAGCAGCGAGAAGTCGGTGTAGATCTTGGCGGTCTTCTCGTTGAAGTTGCCGGTGCCGATATGGGCGTAGCGCACCGCCTCGCCATTTTCGTGGCGGGTGATGAGGCAGAGCTTGGAGTGGATCTTGAGGCTCGGCACCCCGAACACCACCTTGACCCCGGCATCGGTGAGAATATTGGCCCAGTCGATGTTGGCCGCTTCGTCGAAACGGGCGCGCAGCTCGACCACCACGGTCACCTTCTTACCGTTGTTGGCGGCATCGATGAGGGAGTGGATGATCCGCGACTTCTTGGCGACCCGGTAGATATTGATGCGAATGGCGCTCACCGCCGGATCGAACGCCGCCTGGCGCACCAGCTCGGTGAAATGGTGGAACTTGTGATACGGGTAGTAGAGCAGGATATCCTGCTTGGTAATCGCATCGAAGGCGTTGACGAAGCCGTCAAAATCGCGGCAATCGAGGGCCGGCAGCTTGGGGTTTTCCAGATAGTCACGGCCTACGTTGGGGAAGCCGATGAAATCCTTGAAGTTGTGATAGCGCCCGCCCGGCATGATGGCGTCGTAGGAGCTTATCTGCAGCTTGAGCTTGAGGAAACTTATCATGGCGGCGGGCATCTCCCGCTCGTAGACGAAGCGCACCGGCATGGCGGTGAGGCGCTGCTTCAAGCCATCACTCATCTTGTCCACCAGGCTCAAGTCCAGCTGGTCGGAGAGATCGTATTCGGCATCCCGGGTCAGCTTCACCGCATAGGCGGCAATCTCGTCGTAGTCGAAGAAGCCTTTGAAAATCTCGTCGAGGCAGAAGCGGATGACGTTATCCAGAATGATGATCTGCTTCTTGCGGCGGGTCCCTTCCGGCGGCAACTGGAAGAAGCGGGGCAGGTCGTCGGTCGGCACTTCCACCAGGGCGTACTGGATCACCTGACCGTTCTTCTTCATCTCGATGGCCAGATAGGTGTACTCATCCTTGAGGAATTTGACCGGATTGACCTCTTTGTTGAGCAGGATCGGGATGATGTGACGCAGCACCTTCTCCTTGAAGAAGACCCGCAGCCACTTCTGAATGGCATCGGAGAGCTGATTCTCGTTGACCAGGAAGATGTTGTGGCGAGCGAGCGCAATCAACAGCTCCTTGTAGGTGTTGTCGAACGCTTCACCGAGCGCCATCACTTTTTGCTGGATGGCGCGCAGCAGCACTTTCGCTTCATCGTCGCCACCATGTACTTCATTGATGAGGATGCGACGCTTGACGTCCGATACCCGTACCTTGAAGAACTCATCCTGGTTGGAGGAGAAGATCCCCAGAAAACGAACCCGCTCGATGAGGGGCACCGTCTTGTCCATTGCCTCTTGCAACACCCGTTCATTGAATGAGAGCCAGCTCAGCTCTTTCTCTTCATACTGCTTGTCGGTGCTCATCTTGTGCCTCTGTTTCAGGTCGCGTCTGCGCGGCAGTTATGGCGTTAATATATGACAAATAAATGACAGTATTGTTACTGCTCGCTGAACGCTTCGTCGATGTCGACCACCAGATCGTCGGAGAGGGATTCCAGCGCGGTGATAAGCGTATCCATCGCGAGCCCGTCGGGCAGGGCAACCAGCGCATGGGCATAGAAGAGCGGCGCGCCGGAGTGGGGAGCCGGTTCACAGCCGGTGGTGAGATCGGCCACGTTGATCTCGAGCTGGCGCAGGATGCTGGCTACTTCATGGACGATGCCGGGGCGGTCGTTGCCGGTCACCGTCATCATGACTTGATGGGCTGGCTCGGCGGTCGGTGTCCCTTCGGCAAAGCTTATGGTCAGACCCGGTAGCAGGGCCAGTGCTTCGCACAGGCTGCGATAGTGCTCATCGGGGACAGAGACATGGAGGATACCGGCAAACTGGCCCGCCAGTTCGCTCATGGCGCTGCCCAGCCAGTTGCCCTGCTCGCGGCTGATGACAGCTGCCAGACTTTCGACGATCCCGGGTTTGTCTGCACCGATCACGGTGACCACCAATTGCTTTTGCATCCTGCTCTCCTTGAAATGGGATTTTGTGCTCTATCCCTATTGTGCCTGCTGGGGCTGGTCATATGAACCCCCGCCTGCTGACAAATAGATAAAAAGACGGGACTTTTCACTTTCCATACACAGGTCTGCTGCCTTGCTCCGTGGCGGCTGTGGTAAAGTGATTCCCCTTTCGTGTCGTGAACTGGATCGTGCTCTCATGAATACCCTTGTCCTATCGGGATTATTGTTGCTGGCGCTGCTTGTGCTGGCGATCTTCTGGAGCAGAGGCAGACAGCAAAAGCGCCTGCCCTATGATGTGCAGGAGACCCTTTTCAGTCCCGCCGAGCGATCCTTCCTCGGGGTGCTGGATCTGGCGGTGGGTGACAAGGCCCGGGTCTTTGCCAAGGTGCGGGTGGCCGATGTGCTGACGCCGCAGGCCGGGATCGGCAAAAGCAAATGGCAGCAGTACTTCAACAAGATCAGCGCCAAGCATTTTGACTATCTGCTTTGCCACCCCGCGGATCTCTCCTTTATCTGCGCCATCGAACTCGATGACAGCTCCCACCGTCACCAGAAGCGCAAGGCGCGGGATCTCTTTCTGAAAACCGCCTGCGACAGCGCCGGACTGCCGTTGCTGCAGATCCCGGCAAGTGCCAGCTATCTGGTGGAAGAGCTGCGCGAACAGATCCTGCCGCTGCTGGTCAAAACCAGCGAACCGGTGATCGACGATCTGCCGCACGGGGCGCGCCGCGAGCCGACGTTCAACCCTTTGTTGCTGGACGGCGTGGATGTCGGTGCCGGGATGCGTGGCCGCACTGCCCATGCCGAGGCTGTCTCGCCTGCGTCGCTCCACGAGCCCACCATCCAGCCCAAGGGGGTGATGGAGGCGCCACAGAGTGAGGGTGAGCTGATCGATAGCTTGTTCGCCGATGTGGAAGATGATGAAGAGCACGAGGTACACCACTGCCCTCGTTGTGATGCGCCGCTGGTGGAGCGGGAGGCGAAAAAAGGCCCCCACGCCGGTCGACTCTTTCTGGCTTGCAGCCGTTTCCCCGAGTGTCGTTACGCGGCGCCGCACCACCATAATCGCCACTGAATGCGCTTCACCGTGTCCCATGCTGCCCTCTGACGAGGGCGGTTTTCTTTCCGCTTTTGGCGGCGTTTGTCAACGGCGCCAATGCAGAAAATTCCTCGGCAAAATTTATCTAATCTCCCGTTTCTGTCGATACACTTAGCCTGAATACGACAATTTTTGACAATGCGTCGGAATTTTGGCACTTTGTGTGCCAGCAAAAAGACAGTCGGTAGCTGTTTTATCATTAAATAAAACAATAAGTTAGTTCAGGACATCGCGAGGAATGGATATGGTGGAGATGGGCGTGTTGATTGTTGATGCCGATGCGCAGCGGCGCCAACAGTTGGGAACCGTGCTCTCGTTTATGGGGATCCCGTGGCAGGAGGTGGCACAAAGCGATCTGGATGTGGCCATCGAATCCTCCGGCCCGCTGCAAGGGGTGCTGGTGGGGGAGCTGACCGACCGTCCCTTGTCAGAGCTGCTGGCCGCCTTCCCCCGTACCCCCTTCCTCTCGCTGGTTGAGGCAGATCTGCCCAACAGCAACTTTATCGGGGTCGCGCTCTCGCCTTTTACCTATGAATCCCTCACCCGTCATCTGCACTTCTGTCAGGCCTTTGTATCCTTGCATCCCCGTCAGCAGACCCATGACAAGGGGCAGGCCCTGCTGCGTTTGCTGGTGGGCAAAGGGAAGGGGATCCAGGAGGTACGCCGCCTTATCAGCCAGGTGGCCGAGACCGATGCCAACGTGCTGATCCTCGGCGAGTCCGGCACCGGTAAAGAGGTGGTGGCGCGCGCTATCCACGAACTCTCTTCCCGCAGCAGTGGCCCCTTCGTGCCCATCAACTGCGGCGCTATTCCCGCCGAGCTGCTGGAGAGCGAACTGTTTGGCCACGAGAAGGGGGCGTTTACCGGTGCCATCGCGGCTCGTCGCGGTCGCTTCGAGCTGGCGCAGGGGGGCACCCTGTTCCTCGACGAGATCGGCGATATGCCGATGCCGATGCAGGTCAAACTGCTGCGGGTGTTGCAGGAGCGGTTGTTCGACCGGGTCGGTGGCGGCAAGCCCATTCAGGCCGATGTGCGCATCATAGCGGCTACCCACCGGGATCTGGAGGCGATGATCCGCACCCAGGGTTTTCGTGAAGATCTCTACTACCGCCTCAACGTCTTCCCCATTGAGACGCCGCCGCTGCGGGATCGCATCGACGACATCCCGCTGCTGCTGCAGGAGCTGCTCAACCGCCATGCCGAGCAGCACCACGGTTTTATTCGGCTGACTCAGCGGGCGCTGGAGTCGTTGATGCAGTACCCCTGGCCCGGCAACGTGCGCGAGCTCTCTAACCTGCTGGAGCGACTGCTGATCCTCTACCCGCACCAGATCGTCGATGTGGCCGATCTGCCGAGCCGTTATCGCCTGCTGCCGAGCGAGCCGCGGGATGAGCGGCTGACCGAGATGGATGAACGGGATGCGCTGGCGGCGGTGTTCCAGGATCCGCCCGAGCTGGATCACGCCCTCGCCTCGGCCCGCACCATGCAGCTGCCGGAGGAGGGGGTCAACCTCAAAGAGATGCTGGCCGACCTTGAAGTGGAGCTGATCCGTCAGGCGCTGGAGTCTCAGGACGGGGTGGTGGCCCGCGCTGCCGATCTGCTCGGCATGCGCCGTACCACCCTGGTAGAGAAGATGAAAAAGTACGGGATGAGCAAGGACGTCTGAGGGTCAAAGCCTTGACGCAAATACGCAATCCATTGTTTTAGTTAACATAATTTAGTGGCATGGAAATTGAATAACCTGACCCAATAGCCAGTTTGAGGTCAGGTTTATGACAATCCAGCAGCAGGACATGCCACTCCAGTCCCACGAAGTGAGCCAGCTCTATGCCATCTTCAAGGCGCTCCCCACCGGGGTGTTGCTGCTTGACGGGGCAGGGGTGGTCACCCGCGCGAATCCGGCGGCCATCTCCTTGCTGGGGGAGCCGTTGGAAGGGGAGCTCTGGCGCCACATCATTGCCCGCTGCTTTGAGCCGCGCGAGGATGATGGCCACGAGATCTCCCTGCGCGACGGGCGCCGGGTCCAGCTCTCGACCCAACCGCTGCCGGATCAGCCCGGCCAGCTGGTCTTTATCAATGACCTGACCGAAACCCGCAAACTGCAAGACCGCATCAACCACATGAAGCGGCTGTCGGCGCTGGGCAATATGGCGGCCTCGCTTGCCCACCAGATCCGCACGCCGCTCTCCGCTGCCATGCTCTATGCCGCCAACCTGGCCAACCGCACCCTCAAGCCGGAATCTCGCACTCAGTTTCAGCAAAAGTTGATGGCCCGTTTGCAGGATCTGGAGAAGCAGATCAACGACATCTTGCTGTTTGCCCGCAACGGTGACAATCAGGTGGTCACCCCCATCTCGGTACAAGGGCTGCTGGCCGAAGTGCAGGCCGGAGCCGAGGCCTTCTGCCAGCAGCAAGGCTGCGAGCTGCACATGGAGGCGCCGGAGCCCGATCTCTGTCTGCTGGCCAACAGCAGTGCGCTGGCGGGTGCCATCAACAACCTGATTGCCAATGCCCAGCAGGCAGGGGCCACGTCACTCTTGGTCAGCGCGGTGCGCAGCGGTGCCCGGGTGGAGATGCGGGTCATCGATAATGGCAAGGGGATCCCCTCCCATCAGCTCGGTCAGGTATTCGAACCCTTCTTTACCACTCGCTCCCAGGGCACTGGTCTCGGTCTGGCGGTGGTGCAATCTGTAGTGCGTGCCCATCAGGGGGAGGTCGGTGTGGCCTCGGTTCCCGGTGAAGGCACCTGCTTTACTCTGTCGTTCCCCCTGCACCAGCAACCGGTGCAGCTTGGAGGTGTAGCATGACACAGGCCAGGATCCTGGTAGTTGAAGATGACAATGGCCTGCGCGAAGCGCTGGTGGATACCCTTTTGCTCGGCGGTTATGAGTGCCGTGAAGCGGACAGTGGCGAGCGGGCTCTGCTGGCCCTCTCCCGTCAGCCATTTGACATGGTGATCTCTGATATCCAGATGGGGGGGATGGACGGCCTCACCCTGCTGGCCACCATCCGCCAGCAATATCCGCAGATACCTGTGCTGCTGATGACCGCCTACGCCTATATCGACGGTGCAGTGCGCGCCATGCGTGAAGGGGCCATCGACTATCTGGCCAAGCCATTTTCGCCGGAGGTGCTGCTCAATCAGGTCAGTCGCTATGTGCCCGCCCAGAAGGTGGAGAAACGCGCCGTGGTCTACGGGGACCCCAAAACTGCCGAGCTGTTCCAGCTGGCGACCCGTGTTGCCAGAAGCGAAGCGACCGTGATGGTGACAGGCCCGAGCGGGACGGGTAAAGAGGTGCTGGCCCGTTACATTCACGATAACTCCAGCCGCGCCGAGCAGCCCTTCGTCGCCATCAACTGTGCCGCCATTCCGGAAAACATGCTGGAGGCGACCCTGTTTGGCTACGAGAAGGGGGCTTTCACCGGTGCGGTACAGGGATGCCCGGGCAAGTTCGAGCAGGCGCAGGGGGGCACCCTGCTGCTTGACGAGATCACCGAGATGGATCAGGGGCTGCAAGCCAAGTTGCTGCGGGTGTTGCAGGAGAAAGAGGTGGAGCGGCTCGGCAGTCGCAAGATGATCCCGCTGGATGTGCGGGTCATCGCCACCAGCAACCGGGATTTGAAAAAAGCGGTGCAGGATGGTCAGTTCCGCGAAGATCTCTACTATCGCCTCAACGTCTTTCCGCTGCGCTGGTCTGCCCTGTGCGAGCGGCCCGGCGACATTCTGCCGCTGGCGGAGCATCTGCTGGCGCTTCATGCCTGTCAGCAGGGGTTACCGACACCACAGTTGACGGATGCCTCGCGGGATCGGCTGCTGGCCCATCCCTGGCCCGGCAATGTGCGGGAGCTGGACAACGTGGTACAGCGCGCCCTGATCCTCAGCCCCGACGGGGTCATTGATTGTGACCACCTTATTCTGGAGGAGCTGGATGAGCAGGAGATGGAGTTTGTCAGCGTGGAGCGCAGCTATGGTGGCGATCGCCTCGGCAGCGAGCTCAAGCAGCAGGAGCACCAGATCATCCTCGACACCCTGCAAGATTGTAACGGCAGCCGCAAGGCGGTGGCCGACCGACTCGGCATCAGCCCGCGCACCCTGCGCTACAAGCTGGCCCAGATGCGGGAGGCGGGGATCGATCTGCCAGCCTGAGGCCAGGAGGGAAACCGAACTGTGTGGGGGCTGTCATGGTCTTGACGGCCCGGCTCGATTATCATGGGGCCCTTGGCGCTTTGAGCCTGGGCCCTGTTTTTATTGGTAAAGCAGGGGACCGAGCCTTAATAAGGGACCCCTATGATCTCTCATCGAAAACTCGAAACCGTACTGAACCATCTGCTCGAACCGCACGCCATCAAGGATTACTGCCCCAACGGCTTGCAAGTGAAGGGGCGTGAGCGTATTCGCAAGGTAGTGACCGGTGTCACCGCCAGTCAGGCGCTTATCGACGCGGCGGTGGCTGCCGAGGCCGATGCCATTCTGGTCCATCACGGCTACTTCTGGAGCGGTGAACCGGCCCAGATCACCGGCATGAAGCAGCGTCGGCTCAAGACCCTGCTGACCCACGATATCAACCTGTTTGCCTACCATTTGCCGCTGGATGTCCATCCTGAGGTGGGTAACAACGCCCAGGTCGCTAAGCTGCTCGACATCAAGGTGCGTCGCGGTCTGGAGCCGTGGAACAGCAAGAGTGTCGCCATGGTGGGCAAGCTGGAAGAGCCGATGAGCGGTGCCGACTTTGCCAAGCTGATTGCCGAGCGCCTTGGCCGTGAACCACTCTATTGTGGCGATACCGGCCCCGAGCTTATCCGTTCCGTGGCCTGGTGCACCGGCGGCGGTCAGAGCTACATCAATCTGGCGGCGGAGCAGGGCATCGATGCCTTTATCTCCGGTGAAGCCTCAGAGCAGACCATTCACACCGCCCGCGAGATGGGGATGCACTTCTACGCCGCGGGCCATCACGCCACCGAGCGTTACGGCGTCAAGGCGCTGGGGGAGTGGCTGGCGACCGTGCATGGGTTGGATGTTACCTTTATCGATATCGACAATCCGGTGTAGGGTCGCTTGGCCGCGTAGCGGCGTAATCGGACCTGACCTAAGCCATCGTGTGGTAGGTAGAAACAACAAGGGAGGCCTAAGCCTCCCTTGTTGTTTCTGACATGCAGTTGTTAGCGGTTACTCGCAGGCGTAACCAGCGGGGCCCAGCAGGGCGCCATCCAGTTGCACGACGCCATCCACCATCTGCAGCCTGCCTTCGCAGAACCAGCGTACCACCAGCGGATAGATGCAGTGTTCCTGCGCCTGCACCCGTGCTGCTACCTCGTCCGCCGTGTCCCCTTCAAAGATGGGTACGCGGGCCTGCAGGATCACCGGGCCCCCGTCCAGCTCTTCGGTCACGAAGTGGACGCTGGCGCCGTGTTCACTGTCACCGGCATCTATGGCGCGCTGGTGGGTGTGCAGGCCCTGATACTTGGGCAGCAGGGAGGGGTGGATATTGATCATCCTACCGGCGAAATGGCGCACCAGATCGCCGCTCAATATCCGCATAAACCCGGCCAGCACCACCAGATCCGGCTGATAGTCTGCCATCAGCGCCAGCAGGGCGGCGTCATACTCCTCCCGGCTGGCAAACTGCTGCTGGGCCAGAATGGAGGTCGCCACGTCTGCTTCTTTGGCGCGAACCAGACCATAGGCATCGGCCTTGTTGCTGATAACGCCGACCACTTCACCGGCAATCTTGCCGCTGGCGCAGTGGTCGAGGATCGCCTGCAGGTTGCTGCCGCTGCCGGAGATTAGGACGAGGATCCGCATCATTTGATGACGACCTGCTCCTCACCGTCTGCTGCCTTGGCGATATGACCGATGTGCCATGCGTTCTCGCCTTCCGCCTTGAGCAGGGTCAGCGCCTTCTCCAGCTGGTTGGCGGGCAGGGCGATGATCATGCCGACACCGCAGTTGAAGGTGCGATACATCTCGTGACGGGTGACGTTGCCAGCCTGCTGCAGCCAGCTGAACACCGCCGGCCACTGCCAGCTCTGCTCGTCGATCACCGCTTGAGTATTGGCAGGCAATACGCGGGGGATGTTCTCCCAGAAGCCGCCACCTGTGATGTGGGACAGGGCGTGGATCTCGCACTCCTTGATGAGCTTGAGCACAGGTTTCACATAGATGCGGGTCGGCTCCAGCAAGGCATCTGCGAGGGTGCGGTCACCCAGCGGCTGATGCACGTCGGCTTTGGAGACTTCCAGAATTTTACGGATCAGGGAGAAGCCGTTGGAGTGAGGGCCGCTGGCGGCCAGGGCGATCAGGGCATCCCCTTCACCGACCTTGCTGCCGTCGATGATTTCGCTCTTCTCCACCACACCGACGCAGAAACCGGCGATGTCGTAGTCTTCCCCTTCATACATACCCGGCATCTCGGCTGTCTCGCCGCCCACCAGGGCACAGCCTGACTGCTCGCAACCGGCACCGATCCCGGTGACCACCGCGGCCGCGGTGTCCACGTCCAGCTTGCCGGTCGCATAGTAGTCGAGGAAGAACAGCGGCTCGGCGCCCTGTACGATCAGGTCATTGACGCACATGGCCACCAAATCGATGCCCACGGTGTCGTGCTTCTTCAGGTCGATGGCCAGCCGCAGCTTGGTGCCCACACCATCGGTACCGGAGACCAGTACCGGCTCCTTGTAGCCCGCAGGGATTTGACACAAGGCCCCAAAGCCGCCAAGACCACCAAGGACTTCAGGACGACGAGTGCGCTTTGACACGCCCTTGATACGTTCAACCAGTGCATTGCCGGCATCGATATCTACGCCAGCATCCTTGTAGCTCAGTGAGGTTTTGTCAGTCACGAGTATTCCCCGTCATGTAAAGAAGTGGAGGGTAAAATTCGGGGCGTATTCTAACAGTGGCGGTGAAAAACCAGAAAGGAAATCGTTTGCGCGTTTTTGCGCGGAAATGCTCTACAAGCGGTGGCTTTTGTTGTATGATTCCGCGATTTTTTTTGCGGCAGGTTAGAGGAGATAATAATGAAAGTCGTTGAAGTCAAACACCCCCTGGTCAAACACAAGATCGGTCTGATGCGTGAAGGCGATATCAGCACCAAGCGTTTCCGTGAACTGGCCAAAGAAGTGGGCAGTTTGTTGACCTATGAAGCGACCTCTGACTTCGAAACCGAGAAGGTTATCATCGATGGCTGGAATGGGCCAGTAGAAGTTGACCAGATCAAAGGCAAGAAGGTAACCGTTGTTCCTATCCTGCGTGCCGGCCTTGGCATGATGGATGGCGTGCTGGAGCACATGCCGAGTGCCCGCGTCAGCGTGGTCGGTATCTACCGCGATGAAGAGACCCTGCAACCGGTTCCCTATTTCGAGAAGATCGTCAGCAACATCGAAGAGCGTCTGGCGCTGGTCATCGATCCGATGCTGGCCACCGGTGGCTCAATGATCGCCACCATCGATCTGCTGAAGAAGAAAGGCTGCCAATCCATCAAGGTGCTGGTACTGGTTGCCGCGCCAGAGGGAATCAAGGCGCTGGAAGCCGCTCACCCTGACGTAGAGCTCTATTGCGCTTCTGTCGACCAGGGGCTGAACGAGAAAGGCTACATCGTGCCGGGTCTGGGCGATGCAGGCGACAAGATCTTCGGTACCAAGTAAGTTGACACCTTAACCTGCTTCCCATGTGGAAGGGGTGATCGGAGCCGGCGCATCGCCGGCTCTGCTGTTTGTGGCAGCTTGTGCCAGCCTTGCCGCAAGATGCGCCTTGCCGCTACCATAAGCACACTCTCCCATTTCGAGACTCTGTTCATGTTCAAAAGTGTTGTGACCGCCCTTTGCTGCGGCTTGTCATTCATGGCCTCGGCCGCTCAGGTGACCGACCTCTATCAGGGCAAGGCCCCGACCAGTGGCGATATGGTGGCCGCTCAAGGGCAGGCTCTCGGTCAGGTGCTGATCAAGGTGACCGGCAAGCGCGACATCCTCACCCAGCCGGTGGTGGTCAAGGCGCTGGCGGCCCCGGGCGACTATGTCAAAAGCTATGGCTATCAGGATCAGGACTCCGTCAAGTATCTGAAAGCCGAGTTCAAGAGTGACAAGGTCAACAGCCTGGTCTCCGAGAGCCAGTATGCCCTGCTTGGCCCGGCTCGTCCCCAGATGGCCATCTGGCTGGTGGTGGATCAGGGTGAGCGTCGCTTGCTGGCGGATCAATCCAGCGATGGTTGGGCGCAAGCCTTGCGCGAGCAGGCCCAGACGCTGGGGCTACCCATCAGCATTCCGCTGATGGATCTCGATGACAACATGGCGGTCAGTGCCACCGACGTCTGGGGACGCTTTGCCGACCCTATTTTGCAGGCAAGCCAGCGCTATGGCGCCGAGATGGTGGTGTTGGGCAAGCTGACACCGGAAGGTGACAAGTGGAGCATCGATTGGGGACTCTACGGCCCCAAAGCGGCCGGTGAAGTGACCGAGCTGACCCGTGGCAATAGCACCGGCACTCAGGCCGAAGTGGCGCAAGGGTTTGCCGATACCCTGGCGGCCTGGCTGGTGAAAAACTACGGTGCACGCATTTCTGGTCCGGCAACCAGCCAGACCCTGGTGGTGGATGGCCTCTCCGAAGTGGACAGCATGATCGCCGTGCAGAAGATGCTGCAGGGGATGGCCAACGTCAGCAAGGTGACGATCGGAAAGCTGGAGGGGGACCAGGTCACCTTCAACTTTACCCTGCAAGGGGATCAGGCCGAACTGGTGAGGGCGCTGCAACTTGAGAGTCGTTTGCGCAAGGTTGACGATAATGGCAGCGGTTTGCGTTACCAATGGTCGCAGCCCTGATTTTATAAGGCTTTTGTAGACCGCCCGGCCTGTCCGGGCGGTTCTCTATCTGCCTTTGCGATGATACACTTAGCCACAAATGTCACAGTCAAAGCCCAACGAGTGAAGCAACCGGCCCAACTGTCTTTAGCCGTACAACTACCGGATGATGAAACCTTCGTCAGTTTTTATCCCGGCAACAATGCTCATCTGATCACCGCCCTCAAGAATGCGGCCATCGGTCAGGGATCGCCTTTCCTCTATTTCTGGGGAGCCAAGGGATCCGGACGCTCTCATCTGCTCCACGCCACCTGTGCCGAGGTCAACGCCCGCGATGCAGCGGCGGCCTATCTCTCCCTCGACCAATTTGAACAACTCGATCCCAGCATGCTCGATGCCCTCGAAAGCCTGCCGCTGGTCTGTCTCGACAGCCTTGAGGCGATCGCCGGCAATGCCGTGTGGGAGCGGGCGCTGTTCGATTTCTACAACCGCTGGCAGGAGAAGGGGGAGGGGACGCTGGTGGTCACTGGCTGCAGCGCGCCGCGCAAACTGGGGCTGCAACTGCCGGATCTCGCCTCGCGCCTTGACTGGGGGGTGAGTTTCCATCTCGAAGAGCTGGATGACGAAGGCAAGCTCAGTGCCCTGCAGCTGCGTGCCGAGCTGCGGGGCTTCAAACTGCCCATCGATGTGGGCCGCTTCCTGCTCAACCGACTCTCCCGCGATATGCGCACCCTGCTCACCACTCTCAATCAGCTCGACAACGCCTCATTTCGCGCCAAGCGCAAGCTGACCATTCCCTTTGTCAAAGAGATCCTCGAGCTCTGAGCCTCTCGACTGTGTGCGGTTGTGCGCCTGACTTTCGTTTGAATTACAGATAACAAGAAACCCCGGCATCAGGCCGGGGTTTTGCTATTTCAAGGCTGCTCTCTTATTAGTGGAACTGATCTTCTTCGGTGGAGCCGGTCAGCGCGGTGACCGAGGATTGGCCACCCTGAATGACGGTGGTCACCTTGTCGAAGTAACCGGTACCAACCTCCTGCTGGTGGGCCACGAAGGTGTAGCCACGGCTGGCGGCGGCAAATTCCGGCTCCTGCACCATCTCAACGTAGTGCTTCATCCCTTCGCCACGGGCGTACTGGTAGGCCAGTTCGTACATGTGGAACCACATGTTGTGGATACCTGCGAGGGTGATGAACTGGTACTTGTAGCCCATGTCGGAGAGCGCCTGCTGGAAGCGGGCGATGGTGGCATCGTCCAGATTTTTCTTCCAGTTGAAGCTCGGGGAGCAGTTGTAGGCCAGGATGCGGTCCGGGAACTTGGCCTTGATTGCTTCGGCAAATTTACGCGCTTCGTCCAGATCCGGCTTGGCGGTTTCACACCACACCATGTCAGCGTAGGGGGCGTAAGCCAGACCGCGAGCGATGGCCTGATCGATACCGGCACGCACCTTGTAGAACCCTTCAGCAGTGCGATCACCAGTCAGGAAGTCTGCATCGTACGGGTCGGCGTCAGTGGTCAGCAGGTCAGCGGCGTTGGCGTCGGTACGGGCGATCACCAGAGTGGTGGTGCCGCACACATCGGCTGCCAGACGGGCGGCAATCAGTTTTTGCACCGCTTCCTGAGTCGGTACCAGCACCTTGCCACCCATATGGCCGCACTTCTTGACGGAAGCGAGCTGATCTTCGAAGTGCACGCCGGCGGCGCCCGCTTCAATCATCCCCTTCATCAGTTCGAAGGCGTTCAGCACGCCGCCGAAACCGGCTTCCGCATCCGCCACGATCGGCAAGAAGTAGTCGATAAAGCCCTCATCCTGCGGCCCCACCTTGTTTGCCCACTGGATCTGGTCGGCACGGGCGAAGGAGTTGTTGATGCGCTCCACCACGGACGGTACCGAGTTGGCCGGGTAGAGGGACTGATCCGGATACATGGTGGAGGACAAGTTGTTGTCCGCCGCCACCTGCCAGCCGGAGAGGTAGATCGCCTCGATCCCCGCCTTGGCCTGCTGCACTGCCTGACCACCGGTCAGGGCGCCGAGGCAGTTGACATAGCCTTTCTTGGCGTCGCCGTGGATCAGACCCCACAGCTTGTCGGCTCCACGCTGGGCCAGGGTGTGCACCGGCTGCAAGCTGCCGCGCAGGTTCACCACGTCTTCGGCGCTGTAGCCGCGCTTGATCCCTTTCCAGCGGGGGTTTTCCGCCCAGTCTTTCTCGATAGCCTGGATCTGTTGCTCACGGGTCAGTGCCATATCAGTTCCCTCTTTCATTGATTTCACGTTTCCATTGACTTGTTATTGGCGAGCCCCGCTGGGGGCCCGTGATTCAGAGCCGCTCGTAACCGGGCAGCGTCAGAAAATCGATCAGGGTGTCGGCGCAGGTGATCTCTTCCATCAGTTCACTCGCCTCGGCAAAGCGTCCTGCCTGCCAGCGCGTGGTGCCCACCTCGGCTTTGACTACCTCCAGCTCCTCGGCCAGCATCTGGCGGAACAGCTCTTTGGTCACTACCTTGCCGTTCGACAGGCTCTTGCCGTGGCGGATCCACTGCCAGATGGAGGTGCGGGAGATCTCGGCGGTGGCGGCATCTTCCATCAGACCATAGATGGGGACGCAGCCGTTGCCGTTGATCCAGGCTTCCAGATATTGCAGGGCAACCCGGATATTGGTGCGCATCCCCGCCTCGGTGCGCTCGCCCTCACAGGGGGCCAGCAGGTCGGTGGCGGTGATGGGAGTATCCTGCTCGCGCAGCACGCCTATCTGGTTCTTGGCACCAACCGCAATGGTGGCGTTGAACACCGCCATGGCGGTATCAGCCAAGCCAGGGTGGGCGACCCAGGTACCGTCGTGACCGTTGTTGGCTTCGCGCTCCTTGTCGGCCTTGACCTTGGCGAAGACCTGCTCGTTGATGGCCGCGTCCTTGGCCGGAATAAAGGCAGCCATACCGCCCATCGCCAGCGCTCCGCGCTTGTGGCAGGTCTTGATCAGCAGCCGCGAGTAGGCGGAGAGAAACGGCTTGTCCATGGTCACCACCTGACGATCAGGCAGTACCCGATCCGGATGGTTCTTCAAGGTTTTGATATAGCTGAAGATGTAGTCCCAGCGGCCGCAGTTCAGTGCCACTATGTGATCCTTCATCTGATAGAGCAGCTCATCCATCTCGAATACGGCTGGCAGGGTTTCAATCAGCACGGTGGCCTTGATGGTGCCACGGGGCAGACCAAACTTGTCCTCGGTCCAGGCGAACACCTCGCTCCACCAGCGCCCTTCCAGATGGCTCTGCAACTTGGGCACGTAGAAGTAGGGGCCCGAGCCTTTGGCCAGCAGCGCCTGATAGTTGTGCAGGAAGTAGAGGGCAAAATCGAACAGACCGCCGGGGATCGGCTCGCCATCAAAGGTGACATGTTTTTCCGGCAAGTGCAGACCGCGTACCCGGCAGATGAGTACCGCCGGATTGGAGGTCAGGGTGTAGGCCTTTCCTTCCGGACTGGTGTAAGAGATGGTCTCGTTGACTGCATCGCGCAGGTTGATTTGACCCTCGATCACCTTATTCCAGGCGGGGGCCAGTGAATCCTCGAAATCCGCCATGAACACCTTGACGTTGGCGTTGAGGGCGTTGATCACCATCTTGCGCTCGACCGGGCCGGTGATCTCCACACGGCGGTCTTGCAGGTCGGCGGGAATGCCGCGAATGGTCCAGTCACCTTCACGGATGTGGGCGGTTTCCGGCAGGAAGTCCGGCAGCTCGCCACCATCGATACGGGCCTGACGTGCCACACGTTGTTTCAGCAATTCCCCTCTTTGGGGAGCAAAACGTTCCACCAGTTCGGAGACCAGAGCCACCGCGTCCGGCGTCAGAATTTGCGCGTATTCGGGTAGCATCTCGCCCTGGATGCGAAGGCGGGCGCTGCAGTGGGTCTGAGCCGGTGCCGACATAAGGTTCACTCCTTTGAGAATTACATTTTGAACTTACTAACTACGACTAAAGTCGAATCCCTGTTCCTGAAACGTTCCCGCAACAACGGGGTAACACGATTGATAAGGTGCGAAATATTGTTGAGTACGTCAACAGTTTTTTTTAAACGCCTGTTTTTTGGATATGGTTAAGTTGATGTTTTTTATTGCTTTATTTGGTTGGTGTAAAAGCTCTACGCAGATGGTTATGCTCCTGCTTTTTCCCATCGGACAACGGCTAATTTGGGCCGTTACCCTGCACCTCATTTTGTGGCTTATTACGTAATAAAATTACAAATGCAAAAACAAATCCCGACCTAACTCCAGGCTTTGCCAAAACAGCTGTATAAATTGCGTTTGAATGTGGCAATGAATGTTTTGCTATTGCTAGACCTAGTTGGTGAACGTTCGTTTTAAACTTGGTGTGGTGATGCAGGCTCTTTTGGCACCAGCGGTTGCAACGATGGAAAGTGAAGCGCAATAACGTAGGTTTGTATCAATTGTCGGGGGGGATGCTGGAGAGGAAAGGGGGAGACGCATCAGTCAATAATACTGCCATCCTTGATAGAATTAGCAGTTTGTCGTTTTTTGCAGATTTCTCGCCAAGGGCCTGAAACGGAGAGCGTTGAACAGGCGATGTGCTGGTGATGAGCGGCCATCTGGCCGGGCTCAATAGTCATCATCCGGTTCGGCCAGATCGATCACATCCAGCTGGATGACCTGTTCATTTTCGCTTTCGGTGTGGCAAGGGGTGTCGTGAGGAACGGAATAAAGCGTAATGGCGGGTGCGAAATCGGTGTTCTGGTTCATGCCTGGTCCTGTGTTGCACGCAAGCCGGACAGTGATCCCTTCACTTGTGTTTCCACCTCCCTGTGTTGTCTACCGGCGGAAAGTTGCGCATCTTAATGAGTTCGGCAAAAAGATTCAAGTGGTTCTGAGCGTTTTTTGTTCTTGGTGGGCTGGCATCGTCAGGAGGATAAATCGGAGGCAAAAAAATAGCCCAGTCGTTTGACTGGGCTATTCTCGGGGAAAATGGTCGGTGTGAGAGGATTCGAACCTCCGACCCTCTACACCCCATGCAGATGCGCTACCTGGCTGCGCTACACACCGACGGAGTCAGACTCGGCTGACGGGGAGGAAGTCTAATAGCATGGCCAAACGGGTGCAACTCCTTTTTTATCATAGAGATGCCGATTGCTTCTTTATTGCTCAGTCGGGATGCGGCTTGGGTCTGACGTGCAGATTTGGCATAATCGCCGCCCTGTCACTGCGAGCTATCATGCCTGCTATCTATGGATTCATCTGACAGGTATGGATAGCTGGAATGTAAACAGCACAATTGAACAATATAAAGAGGGGATGGGCGTGAAACCATCAGAGGTCCCAGAAATACCGAGTCAGGCACAGAGTCAGATCGAGCAGGACGAACAGTGGATGCGCCATGCCATGGCATTGGCCGCCCGTGCCGAAGGGATTGGCGAGATCCCGGTCGGTGCCGTACTGGTGCTGGATGGTCAGGTGGTGGGCGAGGGGTGGAATCGCTCCATCAGCGAACACGATGCCTGTGCCCATGCCGAGGTGATGGCAATCCGGGCGGCGGGCCAGCAGCTGGCGAACTACCGGCTGCTCGACACCACTCTTTATGTGACGCTGGAGCCCTGCTGTATGTGTGCCGGTGCGCTGATCCATAGCCGGGTCAAGCGGGTGGTTTACGGCGCCCGAGATCTCAAGACCGGTGCCGCGGGGTCGGTGTTCGAGATCTTGCAGGACCCGCGCCACAACCACAGTGTCGAGCTGACCGGTGGTGTGCTGGCCGATGCCTGCTCGGCCCAGTTGTCGGCCTTCTTCAAGCGCCGCCGCGCCGAGAAAAAGGCGGCCAAACTGGCGTTGCAACAATCAAACGATACCCTTTCCTGAATCATTCGGGGGCAGCGCAGGCTGCCCTTGCTGATTGCCTTCATAAATATCCCTTTATAAACAATATATTACGCTCGCTCGCCTTCGAAAGGATCCCCGCCCATTTTTCCGTAAACAACCTCTGTTAAAGCACTCTCGATGTAACAAAACTGTCATGCAACCGCCATATAATGCCGCGAAGCCTAGCTTACATTGAGGTCTTGCATGTCATCGGAATCGTTAAACCTGGTCATGGCGGGCAGTAGAAAACGCCGGATCAAGGATAAATTGGCCAAATATGGCGTCACCACAGGCGGAGCCCTGGTACTGGTGGCGCTGCTGCTTATCTTCTTTTATCTGCTCTATGTGGTGAAACCCATCTTCAATGGCGCCTCCATGGAGCCGGCCACCTCGTTTACCCTGCCCGTCGCAGGGAAGACAGCCTGGCTCGGCATGGAAGAGCAGAACGAGATCGGCTATCGCTTCAGCGATAAAGGTCAGGTCAACTTCTTCGCGCTACAAGGAGATGACAAGATCAAGGTTGGCCAGTCACTGGGCCAAGCCCAGGTTGCTGGCGACATCAGCACGGCCACAACGCCGGCACCGGGCCAAAAGCTGATTGCCTACGGCTTTGCCGATGGCAAGGCACTGGTTGTCCAGCCTGCGTTCAAGGTCTCCTATCCCAACGATGTGCGGGTGATTGAACCCAGCCTGAAATATCCCTTCGGCGAAGAGCCTGTGGTGATCGACCCGCAAGGGAAGGCGCTGCAACTGATGGTGTTCGAAGCCACCAAGGACAAGATGGCGACCGCTGCCGTGACCGAAGATGGTCGTGGCGTGATGACTGTGATGAGCGGCGAGGAGAACTTCATCTCCGGGGAGATTGAGTGGAGCAGTGAAAACTACACGATTCCCTCTTTGCCGCGTCATGTGGATCAGATGTTGCTGACCCCCAATCTGCGGATCCTCTTTGTACGTCAGGGAAATCGTCTCTCCGTCTATGACATTCATAACCTGAGCGAGATCTCCTTGCGCAACGTGCTGGAGATCAATGCCACCAACGCCAACGTGACTCGGGTCGAGCTGCTGGCAGGCGCTTCTTCGCTGCTGGTAGGTAATGACAACGGTGTCATCTCCCAGTGGTTTGAAGTGGCAAAGGATGGCAAACGTCAGTTCACCCAGATCCGTGATTTCAAGGGTGATGGCGCAGTGGATCTGTTGACTCCCGAGCACTTTCGCAAAGGCTTCATCAGTGCCGACAAGGACGGCATCATCAGCTTCTTCCACGCCACCGGCGAGACCAAGCTGCTGACCGAGACAGTAGAAGGGGGGGAGCTTTCTGCCCTGGCCATCTCTCCACGCCACAATGCACTGTTGATGCAACAAGGCGACACCTTCAAATTGTTTACGGTTGAGAATGATCACCCCGAAGTGACCTGGTCTGCCCTCTGGCAAAAGGTATGGTACGAAGGGTATCCGGAGCCCCAGTATGTGTGGCAATCCACCTCCGCCAGCAACGACTTTGAAGCCAAGCTGAGTCTGGTCCCCCTTTCGTTTGGTACTCTCAAAGCCGCTTTTTATGCGCTGTTGTTTGCTGTACCACTCGGGATTGCCGGTGCCATCTATACCGCCTACTTCATGTCTCCGGGGATGCGCAAGTTTGTTAAACCGACCATAGAGATCATGGAGGCATTGCCAACTGTTATCCTCGGTTTCCTGGCTGGTTTGTGGCTTGCTCCCATTGTGGAAGATTACCTGCCGGGCATTTTTATGATGCTGGTGATGCTGCCGATGGGGATGCTGCTTGCAGCTCTGCTATGGCATCTGTTGCCTGACACTCTCAAGCAAAGTGTGCCTGAGGGCAGTCAAGCCGTCTTACTGATCCCTGTCGTTATTCTGATTGGCTGGATGGCTCTTACTCTCAGTCCTGTCGTAGAAAATGCGTTTTTCGGTGGTGATACCCGTAGCTGGCTCACCAATGTAATGGGGATCAAATTTGACCAGCGCAACTCGCTGGTGGTCGGTATCGCCATGGGCTTTGCGGTCATCCCCACCATCTTCTCCATTGCAGAAGATGCGGTCTTCTCGGTGCCCAAGCATCTGACTCAGGGCTCGCTGGCGCTGGGGGCCACCCCGTGGCAGACCCTGAGCCGGGTGGTGATCCTCACCGCGAGCCCGGGCATCTTCTCTGCGGTGATGATGGGGCTTGGCCGCGCCGTGGGTGAGACCATGATCGTGCTGATGGCCACTGGCAACACCCCCATCATGGATTTCTCCATGTTCCAGGGGTTGCGTACCCTCGCCGCCAACATTGCGGTGGAGATGCCGGAGTCGGAAGTGGGCAGCTCCCACTATCGAGTGCTGTTCCTCGCGGCCTTCGTACTGTTTGTGTTCACCTTTTTCTTCAACACCCTGGCCGAGTTTGTCCGCCAGCGGTTGCGTGAAAAATACAGCTCCATGTAACGGGCAAGGAATCGACAATGGGTAAGTGGTTTAAATCAGGGGCCCCCTGGATCTGGATGACCGGCGGTGCCGTCAGCCTGAGCCTGGTAGCGGTACTGGGTCTGTTGTTGCTGATCGGCTGGCGTGGTCTGGTCTACTTCTGGCCCCACCCTATCTATGAGTGGCAACTGGAAGATGCCAGCGGTAACAAGAGTGTGTTGGTTGGTGAAATCAATGACAGTGAGCTGGTGCCGGTTGAACGCCTGCGAGCCGCAGGATTGCCATTGGAAGGTGAAGAACGTGAGGTGTTGACCCGTTATCTGGTCAAGACCGGCAACCGCGAGTTCGTTGACCTCGATTTTCGCTGGGTTCTGGAGACTGATATCAAGTCTCAGGCTCTTCCTGTCGAGATGGCAATGATAGAGCGTACTACCAACGGCAACTTCTATGGCTATGTGGTAGAGGCCAAGGAAGATGGCGTCGTGTATGAGCAAGATTTGCACAAAGTGCTCAAGCGGATGCTGGCTCGAAGCAACGGTTTGTCTGAACAAGCCAATGAGTTACAAAAAGGCCCCATTGGCGCCATCAACTACCAATTAGAGAAGTTGCGCCTCAAGGAACGTAAAGCAGAGCTTGAAAATGAGCTGACTGATCAGCTCAAAGTGGAGCTGGCCAGCGAGCGTCAGGCCCTCAACGATCGTTATCAGGTGCTGGAAAAAGAGCTCTTCTCTCTGCGTAGCCAAGCCGATCGCGACGCCATCACCGTCAAGGATATGCGTGGCGAGCTGGTGACCATGCCGATGTCCAAGGTACTGGACGTGGTATGGCCCAACGACATGAGCCTGCTGGCCAAGGTGGGTCACTGGTTCCATCAGATTGGCAAGTTTGTTTCCGGTGAGCCTCGCGAAGCCAACACCGAGGGCGGGGTGTTCCCGGCCATCTTCGGTACCGTCTTCATGGTTATCCTGATGGCGATCATCGTGACCCCGCTGGGGGTGGTGGCAGCGGTTTATCTGCACGAGTATGCGGGCAAGAACAGTCTGACCAAGCTTATCCGCATTGCGGTGATCAACCTGGCGGGCGTGCCCTCCATCGTCTACGGCGTGTTTGGTCTGGGCTTCTTCGTCTACACACTCGGCGGTTCGTTAGACCAGCTGTTCTACCCGGAAGCGCTGCCGAGCCCGACCTTTGGCTCACCCGGCGTGATCTGGTCGGCGCTGACCCTGGCCATCCTGACCCTGCCGGTGGTGATTGTCTCCACCGAAGAGGGGCTGGCGCGGATCCCGAGCACCATCCGTCAGGGCTCGTTGGCACTGGGCGCCACCCAGGCCGAGACCCTGTGGCGCATCGTGCTGCCGATGGCGAGCCCGGCCATCATGACCGGCCTTATTCTGGCGATTGCCCGTGCGGCCGGTGAAGTGGCGCCGCTGATGCTGGTGGGGGTGGTGAAACTGGCGCCGACCCTGCCGATGGATGGCAACTTCCCGTATCTGCATGTGGAGCGCAAGTTCATGCATCTGGGCTTCCACATCTATGACGTCGGCTTCCAGAGCCCCAACGTCGAGGCGGCCCGCCCGCTGGTCTACGCCACCTCCTTCCTGCTGGTGACGGTGATCGTGGGTCTGAACCTGACCGCTATCGGTATTCGTAACCACTTGCGCGAGAAATTCCGGTCGCTGGAGCATTAATCCGGCGCCGCATGAGTGATACAAGAGTGAGATAACAGAGGGGCGGCCGAGCGCGAGCCGCCATCTCTGTGCACCAATACGTGAGGGGCGCCGGCAGCTGTCCGGCCACTCCAGATAGATTTTGAGGTAACAGATGATCAACGTAACGACCACGTCTACCCAGCACACCGCGCTGGACCTGCTCAACCTGACCCCGGAGCAGACCGCGCTGGAGGTGAAGGATCTCAACCTGTACTACGGCAGCAAGCAGGCGCTGTTCAACGTCAACATGAAGATCCCCAAAGGGCAGGTGACCGCCTTTATCGGCCCGTCAGGCTGTGGCAAATCGACCCTGCTGCGCTGCATCAACCGGATGAACGATCTGGTGGAGATCTGCCGCATCGAGGGGGAAATCCAACTGCACGGCCACAACATCTATGACAAGAGCGTTGATGTTTCCGCCCTGCGCCGTCAGGTGGGCATGGTGTTCCAGCGCCCGAACCCGTTTCCCAAGTCCATCTACGAGAACGTGGTCTATGGTCTGCGCCTGCAGGGGATCAACGATCGTCGCACTCTGGATGAAGCGGCCGAGCGCTCCCTGCGTGGTGCGGCCCTGTGGGACGAGGTGAAGGATCGTCTGCACGACAACGCCTTCGGTCTCTCCGGTGGTCAGCAGCAGCGTCTGGTGATTGCCCGTGCCATCGCCATCGAGCCGGAAGTGTTGCTGCTCGATGAACCGACCTCGGCGCTCGACCCCATCTCCACCCTCACCATCGAGGAGCTGATCAACGAGCTCAAGAGCCAGTTCACCGTGGTGATCGTGACCCACAACATGCAACAGGCTGCGCGCGTGTCGGATCAGACCGCCTTTATGTATATGGGCGAGCTTATCGAGTACTCGGATACCAACACCATTTTCACCACCCCGGCCAAGAAAAAGACCGAAGATTACATTACCGGTCGTTACGGCTAAGGAGAGGAGAGGATGAATCTCAGCAAACAGATTGGCAGTCGGTTCAACGGCTAAGGCATAATCGGAGCAATCAAGGATTATTTGTATGGACAATATGAACCTCAATAAACACATCTCCGGTCAGTTCAATGCCGAGCTAGAGAGCGTGCGCAACCAGGTGCTGGTGATGGGCGGTCTGGTGGAGCAGCAGCTCACCGACGCCATCGCGGCGATCCACGATCAGGATCTCGATGCAGCGCGGAAAATCGTGGCCAACGACCACAAGGTCAACGCCATGGAAGTGGCGATCGACGAGGAGTGCACCCGCATCATCGCCAAGCGTCAGCCGACTGCCTCCGACCTGCGACTGGTGATGGCCATCATCAAGACCATCACCGACTTGGAGCGCATTGGCGACGTGGCCGACAAGATCGCCCGCATGCTGACCGACAACGCCAACAAGCCGCAGCCGCCGCTGGTGTCGCTGGAGAACATGGGCCGTCGCACCATCAAGATGCTGCACGATGTGCTCGACGCTTTCGCCCGCATGGATCTGGATGCAGCGCTGGCGGTCTACAAAGAAGATGACAAGGTAGACCGGGAGTACGAGTCCATCATACGCGAGCTGATGACCTATATGATGGAAGATCCCCGCACCATCCCCCAGGTGCTCAACGTGCTGTGGGCGGCGCGAGCCATCGAGCGGGTTGGCGATCGCTGCCAGCACATCTGCGAGTACATCGTCTACTACGTGAAAGGCAAGGATGTGCGCCACACCAAGGCGGACGATCTGGGCACCCTGCTGGGCAAGGGCTAACCGGAAGTGAATAAAAAGGCGCGTGAAGCGCCTTTTTTGTTGCATAACTGGTCGGAGTAAGATAAAGCCCCCAACTGGCTGTTTTCTGATAGAATACTCCCCCTGTGTGAGTCCCGGATGGGCTCACGGTCCGGTCTCCCGGGCCCAGTTTGCCGTCTTGTGCTAAGGCGGGTGTAGCAATAGGTTAATCATGAGTTTTGCCGATAGTTTGTTCTTTTTAATGCTGCTGGTTGGCGGCAGTGTGTTCTTCTCCCTCTCCGAGATCTCTCTCGCCGCGTCTCGCAAAATCAAATTGCAGGTGATGGCGGATGAAGGTAATCGCCAGGCCGAAAAGGTGCTGGCCCTGCAGGCCCAACCGGGCAACTTTTTCACCGTGGTGCAGATTGGCCTCAATACCGTCGCCATTCTGGGCGGTATCCTGGGTGAGTCTGCCCTCAACCCCGCCATCAAGGGGATTGTCTCCCAGTTCTATCAGGGCCCCTGGCTTGGCGAGATCAGCTCCGGTGCCTCCTTCGTGTTCGTCACCGGCATGTTTATCCTGATCGCCGACCTGATGCCCAAGCGTCTGGCCATGACCATGCCCGAGCAGATTGCCGTGGTGGTGGTGCGCCCCATGCTCTTCTTCGTCACCGTGTTGATGCCGCTGGTGTGGGTCTTCAACGGATTGGCGAACTCCCTGTTCCGTCTGATGCGCGTCTCCACGGTGCGTAACGACGAGATCACCTCCGACGATATCTATGCGGTGATGGATGCCGGTGCCGAGGCGGGGGTTATCCAGCGCGAGGAGCATCAGCTCATCGAGAACGTGTTCGAGTTGCAGTCCCTTGGTGTCACCTCTGCCATGACGGCCCGCGAGAGCCTCATCTACTTCACCCTGCAAGAGAGCGAAGAGAGCATCAAGGCCAAGATCGCCGAGCATCCCCACAACAAGTTTCTGGTCTGTGACCACAACCTCGACAGCATCAAGGGCTTTGTCGATGCCAAAGAGTTGCTGATCCGCGTTATCGGCGGCCAGAGCATCGACCTGATCGGTGGCAACCTGGTGCAGAACGTCATCATCATCCCCGATACCCTGAACCTCTATGAGGCGATGGAGTACTTCAAGAATCATCGTGGCGACTTTGCCGTGGTGATGAACGAGTACGCGCTGGTGGTGGGGATTGTCACCATGAACGACCTGATGAGTACCGTCATGGGCGAGTGGGCCACCCACGTGGTGGAAGAGCAGATCGTCCAGCGCGACGAGAACTCCTGGCTGGTGGACGGGGTCACCCCCATCTCCGACGTGATGCGCGCCTTCGATATCGAAGAGTTCCCTGAGAACCAGAACTACGAGACCATCGCCGGCTTTATCATGTACATGCTACGCAAGATCCCCAAGCGCACTGACTCGGTCAAATACGCCGGTTACAAGTTCGAAGTGGTCGATATCGACAGTTACAAGATTGATCAGCTGCTGGTTACCCGGGTCGAACCGGCTGTGGCCGAGAAGCCAGCTCAGGAATCGTAAAAGGAGCGACATAAGAGTCATGAAGATGCAGTCTCATTCCCGTGCGCTGGCCTGTGTCGCGCTCGCCTTGGCACTGGGTGCCTGTAGTCAGAGTGCGCCGCGCAAAGCCACAGTGGCAGCCAAGCCGGTAACCCCCAAGCCTGCCGTGGTCGTGCCGCAACCGGATCCCGATGCGGTGGTGCAAAGCGGCATGGCCGAGCCGAGCCCGGTCTTTGATGAGCAGTACCACGGCCCGGATCAGGGCTCGCTGGAGTCGGTGACCGCCCTGTTTGCCCGTGGTTACATCGAGTCCGCCATGCGCGAGACCATGCTGGCTGCGGTGCACAATGACTATCCGCTGCTCGGCATGCGGGATGTGCGGTTGACCGATCCGGTCTCCAAATTCCTCACCTCCGAGCATGCGGCCACCACGGCCCATGACTACCTCTATGCGGGTGTGCAGCGTCGCCTCGGTCGTCCTCTCAGCCCTGCCCAGTGGGAGCAGATCTGGCGCGGTTTGCCGCAGCAGGGTCGGGTCTCCGACTGGGTCAAACAGATTAAGCGAGTGCTGGCCGGGCGTTAAGTTACCAGCGGATCAAGATAGTGATGAGGCCACCTTCGGGTGGCCTCTTGCATTTCTGCGTTTACATCGCCGGTCGCACGCTGATTTCTGCTGATACTGATTGCCGCCCGTGGCGCTTTGCTTTATCTTGTTTTGGCCATCTAAACATCTATATGTTTTTATGGCTGTGTAATAAAAGGGCTTCCCAGGATGAAGCGGGACGATCTGCAGCGATTCGATGCGAAACCGCAGATCAACAAAACAAACAGATAAATACGCAAATAAACAACGCACATAACAAAGAGACACGACAGATGAAAACCAGGGAATTGTGGGTGCTGGATGGGGGCATGGGGCGCGAGTTGGCACGGCGGGGGGCACCGTTTCGTCAACCCGAGTGGTCGGCGCTGGCCTTGATGGAGGCGCCAGAGACGGTGCGTGACGTGCATCAGGCCTATGTAGCGAGCGGGGCCAGGGTCATTACCACCAACAGCTATGCGCTGGTGCCGTTTCATATCGGCGATGAGCGTTTCTTTGCCGACGGGGAGGGGTTGGCAGCGCTGGCTGGTCAGCTGGCCCGTGAGGTGGCTGACGCGCAGAAGGGCGCCGTGCAGGTGGCGGGTTCTCTGCCACCGTTGTTTGGCTCCTACCGTGCCGATTTGTTCAAGGCGGACAGGGTGAGCGAGCTGGCGACGCCGCTTATCCGGGCGCTATCCCCTTATGTGGATATCTGGTTGGCCGAGACCATGAGCCTGATTGCCGAGCCACTGGCCCTGAAAGCGCTGCAGCCGGAAGATGGCAAGCCGTTCTGGGTCTCCTTCACGCTGGAAGATGAGGCGCCTGGCAACGAGCCGCGACTGCGTTCCGGCGAGCAGGTGGCCGATGCAGTGACCGCGCTGGTGGCGGCCGGGATCGATGCCATCCTGTTCAACTGCTGTCAGCCCGAAGTGATCGAGGGGGCGCTCAAAGTGGCCGGTGACGCTTTGCAAGAGCAGGGCCGCACCGATATTCGGCTAGGTGCCTATGCCAACGCCTTCCCGCCGCAACCCAAGGAGGCCACCGCCAACGATGGGCTGGACGAGATCCGTGCCGATCTGGGGCCGCTGGATTATCTCGGCTGGGCCGAGCGCTGGCGCGCGGCCGGGGCGAATTTGATCGGCGGTTGCTGCGGTATCGGTCCCGAGCATATTCAGGCGCTGAGCCGCCGGTTGCGCTAAGGAGCTTCCATGAAAGAGAACAAGATTGGGCTCTGGTCTCTCACCGCGCTGGTGTTCAGCTCCATGGTGGGGGCGGGGATCTTCAGCCTGCCCCAGAATATGGCCGAGGTGGCTGGCGCCCGCGCCGTGCTGATCGGCTGGGGCGTGACGGGGGTGGGCATCCTGGCGCTCGCCATGAGTTTTCTCTATCTGTCGCGACTCAGGCCGGATCTCGACGGCGGTATCTACAGCTACGCCCGCGCCGGTTTTGGCGAGCTGGTGGGCTTCTTCTCTGCCTGGGGCTACTGGCTCTGCGCCACCATCGGCGTGGTGGGTTATCTGGTGATCGCCTTTGCGGCGCTGGGCAGCTTTATCGACACCCCCGAGCAGATCTGGTTTGGTGAGGGCAACACTCTGGCAGCGTTTGTCGGCGAGTCTTGCATCCTTTGGGCGGTGCACCTGCTGGTGGCCCGCGGCGTGCAGCAGGCGGCGCTATTCAATCTGGTGGCGACCCTGGCCAAGAGCCTGCCGCTGCTGCTGTTTATCCTGTTTGCCTGCTACTTGTTCGATCCGGTCACCTTCGCGGCGGATCAGCAGGGCAGTAGCCTGGCGGTGCCGGTTTCCGAGCAGGTGCGCAACACCATGCTGATCACTCTCTGGGTCTTCACCGGTATCGAGGGGGCAGCGGTGCTGTCGGCCCGCGCCAGAAACCGGCGGGATGTGGGCACGGCCACCGTACTGGGGGTCGTGTTGGCGCTGCTGCTCTATGTGCTTATCTCGGTGCTGGCGCTCGGAATATTGAGTCGGCCCGAGCTGGCGGCGCTGCCCAACCCCTCCATGGCTGGGCTGATGGCCCAGATGACCGGCTCTTGGGGCAAGCTGCTCATCAGCCTCGGCCTGATCGTCTCGGTGCTCGCCTCCTACGTTAGCTGGACCCTCTTCTCGGCGGAGGTGCCGTTCAGCGCGGCCCGCCACGGCGCGTTTCCCGCCATCTTCCGGCGCCAGAACCGCAATGGGACGCCTATCGCCTCACTCTGGCTCACCAGCCTGACGGTGCAGACTTGCCTGCTGTTGGTGTGGCTGCTCGGCAAGGGCTACACCAGCCTGCTGCTTATCTCTACCTCGATGATTTTGGTGCCCTACCTGCTGATCGGTCTGTTCTTGCTCAAGCTCTCGTTCAGCAAGAAGGGTGAGGGCGGGCAGGGCCGCGGTCTGATGCGGGCGGTGGCACTGGTATCGAGTTGTTACGGTTTCTGGCTGCTCTATGCTGCCGGGGTTGAGTATCTGCTGCTCTCCTTACTGCTCTACGGGCCGGGTCTGCTGCTGTTTCTCTACAGCCGTCGTCAGCTGGGCACAGATCTTTGTCTGAGTGGTCGCGAACGGCTGTTGGCCGGAGTGACCTTGCTGAGCCTGATCCCCGCCGTCTGGTCGTTCGCCCATCTCTGACATCGAAGATGTGACTGACCATAAGAGAGCGCCACTGTGGCGCTCTCTTGTTATCAGGGACTTGCTATCCGGGAGTTGCGATTCGGGGCGAAGGCTCAGCGGCTGGCAGGTCCGGCCGGTTTGCCAAACAGCACCGCGAGTTTTTGTCGCCAGGGCAGGTCACGGGCGTCACGCAGCATGTCGCGCCACTCATGGAAGGTGAGAGTGAGGGGGTTGAAGCTGTGGATCGGCTTGGTGATGCCGAAGCGGCACGGCTCGGCAGGGTCTTCTTCCACAAAGGTGCCAAACAGCCGATCCCAGATGATCAGTACCCCGGCGAAGTTGCGGTCTATGTACTTGGCGTTGCTGGCGTGGTGCACCCTGTGGTGGGAGGGGGTGTTGAAGACCCACTCAAGCCAGCCGAGCTTGCCCACCACCTGGGTGTGGACGAAGAACTGGAAACCGAGGCTCAGCAGCACGGTGGCGACCACCGCCTCGGGCGGGAAGCCGATAACGATCATCGGGATCCAGAACAGCCACATGCCGGAGATGGGATACATCAGGCTCTGGCGAAAGGCGGTGGAGAGATTGAGCCGCTCCGAGCTGTGGTGCACCACGTGGGAGGCCCACAGCCAGCGAACATGGTGGCTGGTGAAGTGGAACAGCCAATAACAGAGATCCTGCAGCAGGAAGAGCAGCAATACGCTCCAGAAGGTGAGCTCGATATCGAACAGTCGCCAGCCCCAGAGGGTGTCATACAGATAAGCAATGGCGATGGCCGCCAGCGCATCGCCCCCTTGGTGCATCAGGGCCAGCGTAGCGTTGGCGAACAGATCCCGCCACTGGTAGGTGGCAGTGGGAAAGGCTGCGCCATGTTTGCGCAGGTAGAGCATCTCCCAGCCGATAAAGGCCAGAAAAACCGGGGAGAGGTAGAGCAAAAGCAGTTGCACATCCATATGCGGCCATCCATTCAGAGCAATTGCTCTCCAGCATAAAGGATGGCTTTAATAATTCATTAACATTTTTCTGCCAACGAAGAGATGGCATGAATTATGGCGCGGCAGCAGAGGAAGGCGCGCTGGATGGCTATGCTTGATGCAGGCTTTTTCAGGAGGTGCTGGCTTATGCGCGTCTGGTATTGCTTGTTGCTGGGGTTGTGCATGATGGCGCACGCCAAGACCCGGGTCGAGATCCTGGCGGATGCCGCCTATCCCCCCTACTCCTGGCAGGAAGGGGAGGAGGTCAGGGGGATCTATGCCGACATCATCCGCGAGGTGACCTCTGCCATGCCTGACTATGAGGTGGTGCTCAAGCCTATGCCGTGGCGGCGCGGTCTGAGCATGGTGGAACAGGGGACCGCCTTCGCCATTTTTCCACCCTACTATATGCCCGATACCCGCCCTTATATGTGGCCCTACTCCCAGCCGATGCTGGATGAAGAGTTGGTGGTGATGTGCGGCGCCAGTGTGGCGGCCAATACCCCGCAGGCCAGGTTTCCGCTCGACTATCACGGTTTACGCTTTGGCATGAACGCCGGTTTTGCCGTCGGTGGCGATGCTTTCTGGCAGGCGGTGAAGCAGAAGCAGATCGACGTGGAGGAGGTGAAAAGCAATCGGGAGAACCTGCTCAAGATTGTCCGCGGCAGGGTCGATTGCACCATCAATGATCGTCTCTCCCTGCTCTATGAGTTGCTCAACATGATAAAGGCCGATCAGCTGGCGGTGGCCGATATGTCCCTGCTCAAACAGGGTCCGGTGCTCAGCAAGGAGCAGGGGTTTCTCGGCTACAGCCGCAAGGGGGAGTACCCCTACAAACAGGCCTTTATCGACCAGTTTGACAAGGAGCTCTATCAGCTCAAAAAACGTGACGGGGTGAAAGTGATCGTGGAGCGCTATCTGGGAAAGTCCCCGCGCTGAGCCGATGAGATGGGCACTCGGGTTCAGCTGGGTTGAGTCTGCTCAGCGTGATGCAAAAAAAGAGAGCTGAGGTATCCTGATTTTCACAGACAGTTCCGATTGTTACGATGA
>NZ_JRJY01000098.1:0-276 GCF_000801015.1 Aeromonas sp. ZOR0001
AGGTCAGGAGTTCGATTCCCCTTATCGGCACCATATAAAACAAATGGTTAGCTTCACGGTGAAGCTAACCCTTTGTGATTTTTGGCTTAGGGTACCACGTGGGGTACCACATTTAGCAAACGGTAGGCACATTACTGTATCCACTTACCTGGCCACCGGCAGGTCCTCCCAGCGTGTGGTGTAACAGGGGCTCAGGTGCTCTTGTCGCATCATCCACTCAGGTGACCCCGTACCTTGGCTGGCAAAGCCTACGCGCCCCAATCCCTTGGCTTTGAT
>NZ_JRJY01000097.1:0-412 GCF_000801015.1 Aeromonas sp. ZOR0001
AGAACAAAGGCGTTAACCTGCCGGGCGTCTCCATCAAGCTGCCGGCCCTGGCCGAGAAAGACAAGCGCGACCTGATCTTCGGTTGCGAGCAAGGCGTTGATTTCGTTGCGGCTTCTTTCATCCGTAAGAAAGAAGACGTTCTGGAAATCCGTGAGCACCTGAAAGCCCACGGTGGCGAGAACATCCAGATCATCTCCAAGATCGAAAACCAGGAAGGTCTGGACAACTTCGACGAGATCCTGGCTGTCTCCGACGGCATCATGGTTGCTCGTGGCGACATGGGTGTAGAGATCCCGGTTGAAGAAGTTATCTTCGCCCAGAAGATGATCATCGCCAAGTGCAACAAAGCCCGCAAAGTGGTTATCACTGCCACCCAGATGCTGGACTCCATGATCAAGAACCCGCGTCCGAC
>NZ_JRJY01000109.1:0-59008 GCF_000801015.1 Aeromonas sp. ZOR0001
ATGACCTCTACTTTTGAGTGCTCCAAAAAATGGGGGGATTACCGATGTAGTGCTGGTCGCGCCGCGCCATATCAGCCGTACCCGTCAGGCCCACGCCGCCGTGGTGCGCACGCTGGCGCAGGCCCGCTAAGCCATTTCCCCTAAATACATCGAGGCGACCCGCGGGTCGCCTTTTTGTTGCCTGCTACTTTGTGTCCATCACTTCTTGCGCCCAATAAAAAACGGGAGCCGCAGGCTCCCGTTTCATCTTGCTTGTTATCCCTCAGGAGAGCACGGCGCCCAGGCTCAGGCAGACCACGATCAGCACGGTCAGGATACCGAGCAGCGGAGCCACCCACTTCAGCCAGCGCACATAAGGCACCTTGGCAATGGCCAGGCCGCCCATGACCACGGCGGAGGTCGGGGTCACCAGGTTCACCAGACCGGAGGCAGACTGGTAAGCAGTCACCACCAGATCGCGGCCCACGTTGGCGAAGTCGGCCAGCGGCGCCATGATCGGCATGGTCAGTACGGCCAGACCGGAGGAGGATGGCACCAGGAAGGAGAGCACCACTTCCAGCACGAACATCACGTTGATAAAGACGATGGTGGAGAGGCCGGTCACGATCCCTTCTGCACTGTGCAAAATGGTGTGAGTGATCATGCCGTTATCCATCACTACCACGATACCGCGGGCGATACCGATGATCAGCGCCACCCCTAGCAGGTCACGGGCACCGTCGATAAAGTTGGAGGTCAGCTCCTCTTCGCTCATGCGGGAGATGAGACCAACGATGATGGCAGCAGCCAGGAACACGCCGGAGATCTGCGCCATCCACCAGCCCAGCACGGCCACACCGTAGATCATCACGGCGAAGGCGGCGACGAAGATACCCAGCACGATTTTACGGGTCAGGGTGAACTCCAGCATCTGGTCGCTCTTGTTGCCAAGGAAGTGGGCACGGTTCTCTTCCCACTTGTCAGCCACCAGAGATTTACTCGGATCGCTGCGCACCATCTTGGCGTAACGCATGACGTAGGCAACACAGAGCAGCCAACCGGCGACCAGCATGGCAACGCGCAGCCAGATACCGTCGGTGAAGGAGATACCGGCGGCGTTGGCGGCGATAACGGTGGCAAACGGGTTGATGGTGGAACCCAGAGTACCGATACCGGCACCCAGCAATACGGTTGCCGCGGCGACCACAGGGTCGAAGCGGGCGGCCATCATCACCGGCACCAGCAGGGTGTAGAACGGCAGCGACTCTTCGGCCATGCCGTAGATGGTGCCGCCTGCGGCGAACAGCGCCATCAGGATCGGGATCATCCACTCTTCCCGGCCGCGCAGGCGGTCGGTCACACGTTCAATACCGGCATCGATGGCACCTGTCTTGGTCACAATGCCAAGAAAACCACCGATGATCAGGATAAAGAGGGAGACGTCGATGGCGCCTGCCTCATAGGTGTCGTGGTTGTAGAGGCCATCGATAGGTGCCAGCAGCACGTCGACGATCCCCTGGGGATTCCCCTCCACCAGTTTGTAGGTACCCGCCACCGGCACTTCTTTGCCGAGGGCTTCGTTCATGGTCATCTCGTATTTGCCGGCCGGCACTATCCAGCTCAGGGCGGCCACCAGGGCGATCAGCACAAACAGTATCGTGTAGGCTGACGGGAACTTGAATTTGGTCATGGTCCAGCTTCCTTCTGTGGGTGTGGTATCCATGCAGGCTGCGGGTTGTAGGGTTAGAGGTATTATGCCGCTGTCACATGGTCGAAAAGCCGGGGGTCGCCCCCCGGCACCACTACTGCGACCTTAGTCGCCCAGCGTAGCAACCATCACTGCCTTGATGGTGTGCATCCGGTTTTCGGCCTCGTCGAACACGATGCTGTGCTCGGATTCGAACACGTCCTCGGTCACTTCCAGGCCTTTCATGCCATATTTGTCAGCCACTTCCTTGCCCATGGTGGTCTCGTCGTTGTGGAACGCGGGCAGGCAGTGCATGAACTTCACATCCGGGTTCTTGGTGGCATTGATGACATCCATGTTGACCTGATAAGGGGTCATCAGTTTGACGCGCTGATCCCAGGCTTCTTTCGCTTCACCCATGGATACCCAGACGTCGGTGTAGAGGAAGTCAGCACCCAGCACACCCTCTTTCACATCTTCGGTCAGGGTGATGCGTGCGCCGGTCTCTTCGGCGATCAGGCGGCACTTGGCAACCAGCTCCTCTTCCGGCCAGAAGGCTTTCGGTGCGACCAGACGGATGTCCATGCCCATTTTGGCAGCGCCGACCATCAGGGAGTTGCCCATGTTGTTGCGGGCATCACCCAGGTAGGCGAACTTGATTTGATCCAGACGCTTGCCCTTGCCGTGCTCCAGCATGGTCATGAAATCGGCCAGGATCTGGGTCGGGTGGAATTCGTTGGTCAGGCCGTTCCAGACCGGAACACCTGCATAGGCGCCCAGTTCTTCGACGATCTCCTGACCGTAGCCGCGGTATTCGATACCGTCATACATGCGACCCAGTACACGGGCGGTGTCCTTCATGGACTCCTTGTGACCGATTTGGGAACCGCTTGGGCCAAGGTAGGAGACCTGAGCGCCCTGGTCGAAGGCCGCTACTTCAAACGCACAGCGGGTACGGGTGGAGGTCTTCTCGAAAATCAGGGCGATGTTCTTGCCGACCAGATGCTTGCGCTCGTAGCCACCGTATTTGGCTTTCTTCAGGTCGATGGCCAGATCGATCATGTATTGGATTTCGCGCGGGGTGAAGTCCAGCAGTTTCAGGAAGTTACGGTTACGCAGATTAAAAGCCATGATGAGTTCTCTCTATATATGTTTCAGACCAGTTCGGGCAGTAGTGTTGACTACGCATTCTCAGTACAGATATCGGTAATTACGCATGTACGGTGCGGGTGGCGACGATATTGGTGCCGGCTTCACCCTTGAGGATGGCGAGGCCATCTTCCAGCGAGCCGATGCCGACCATGCCGCCGGTCGCTTTGACAAATTCACAGGAGGCTTCGACTTTCGGTCCCATGGAACCTGCATCGAACTTGACCCCGGCCAGCTCGTCCGGGCTGGTGACTCGCAGCGGACGCTGGGTCGGCTTGCCCCAATCTAGGTAGACAGCATCGGCATCGGTCAGGATCAGCAGGGCGTCGGCCTTGATCTGCTTGGCCAGATAGGCGGCAGACATGTCCTTGTCGATGACGGCTTCGATACCGGTCAGGCTCTGGCCATCCCAGGTCACCGGGATACCGCCACCACCGGTACAGATGATGAGGTGACCCTGGGCAATCAGGGTTTCGATGGCGTCGCCTTCGACGATGCGCTGGGGCAGCGGGGATGGCACTACGCGGCGGAAGAACTTGCCGTCAGCCTTGACCACCCAGTGCTTCTCTTCTGCCAGGGTGCGGGCTTCAGCCTCTTCGTAGACGGGGCCGATAAATTTGGTCGGGTTGGCAAACGCCGGATCCTTGGGATCGACCTGCACCTGAGTCAGCAGCGCGGTGACGTTGCGGCTCGGCATCAGGTTTTTCAGCTCCTGAATCAGCATGTAGCCGATCATGCCCTGGGACTCGGCACCCAGCACATCCAGCGGATAGGGGGATACCTTGGTGTAGGCGCTGTTTTGCAGGGCCAGCAGGCCGACTTGCGGACCGTTGCCATGCACCAGCACCACGTTGTACTCCTGAGCGATCAGGGCGATGGTCTTGGCGGCAGTTGCAATATTCTTGCGCTGGATATCCGCTTCCAGTGGCTCACCACGACGGAGCAGAGCATTGCCACCCAGAGCGACGACGACAGTTGGTTTTTTCATAGTGGTTAATCTCGAGTTTGGTTCTGTGTGGCGCCAGCTTCTGCCGGCGCCACGCCGTCTCATCAGATGCTGTCGCGTTCCATCGGGCAGCTCATGCAGCGGGCGCCGCCGCGGCCACGGCCCAGTTCATCACCCGGGATGGAGAGAACTGTGATACCGGCTTTGTCATACTTCTCGTTGGTGTAGGTATTGCGCTCGTAACCCACCACCACGCCGGGACGTACGGTCAGTACGTTGTTGGCGTCGTTCCACTGCTCGCGTTCGGCTTCGAAGCTGTCACCGCCAGTGGTGATGATCTTCAGCTGATCGACGCCCAGTGCTTTCTCGATAGCGGTGACGAAGTAACCCTCTTCCTTGATGTTCATGCCGGTGGCGCCGCCCGGAGTCAGGCTCCAGCACTGCACATCCTTGCGGATCACTTCCGGATAAACGGAGAAGGTGTCGATATCCATGTGGGTCATCACGGTATCTAGGTGCATGCAGCTGCGGTGTTTCGGCAGCTCCATGGCGATGACCTGCTTGGCCTGACCATGTTTGAACAGGCTGCGAGCCAGGTGCTCGACACCTTGCGGGGTGGTGCGCTCGGACATGCCGATCAGCACGGCACCGCGGCCGATAACCAGTACGTCGCCACCCTCGATGGTGGAGTTGTCGTAGTCACGCTCCTCGTCACCGAAGTACTTGATGAAGTCCTGACCGGCAAACATCGGGTGCCAGCGGTAGATGGCCTTCACATGGTTGGTTTCGCGGCGACGAGCAGGCTTGGCCATCGGGTTGATGGATACGCCACCGTAAACCCAGCAGGAGGTGTCACGAGTGAAGAGGTGGTTGGGCAGCGGCTCGATGATGAAATCGGTCGGAGCGTGCATGCCTACTACCATATTGACGCCACTGTAGGGCATCTCGGAGTAAGTCAGGCCACCGGAGAGAATGCGGGCCAGTTCGCGGTGCGGCATGTCAGCCAGGAAGCAGCGCACGTCGTTGGCAAAAGAAGAGCCGAGGCGATAGTCGGAGACCTGATGTTGCAGCAGCCAGGTTTTGGCTTCCGGCACATCCAGGGTTTCGGCCAGCAGATTGGTCAGCAGGAAAACTTCGACATTCTGATCGCGCAGTACCTGAGCGAATTTGTCGTGCTCCTGACCGGCGCGTTCAACTGACAGGACGTCATCGAACAGCAGATCCTGGCAGTTGGAAGGAGTCAGACGCTTCAGACTGAGGTTGGGGCGGTGCAACATGACACGGCGCAATTGGCCAACTTCAGAACCTACATAAAATTTGCTCATGATTATATTCCGTCTAGCAGTGGTCCCTGCGAGTGATTGAATAGATTCCTTCTATTCATGCTCGTGGCTAAGGCGGGATATTCTTTATGTAGGGTAATCGGCTTATGTTCTATCCTGCCCTTGCCTTTCGAGACCGAGGTTAGCCCTGCGAATCACGACAAACTTAGACATTGATCACATTCACTCAGAACTGAATATATTCACCATCCAATCTATGACCCCGGTAGCAAATTGCGCATTTTCCACACAAAGCACACCGAATAACCATGCAAAACCACCCCGCTATATTTCAGGTTGATTCATTTTTTATTCATGCCAGTTCACTGGAGTGATTAAATGCAAATAACAAAAACCGTTAAAAATCATTACTGTAAATAACTTTACAAATAGAATTTGAATATTACTCCCTAGGTATTGAATACATCGCCGTGACGGGAGGAACGCAGGAGAAATAAATACTCACATCTACCACATTCACTGCATAAATCTTTTCTTGTTCCAGATCATGGCATTGATGCCAACCCCATCAGGCTCGGCCTTATAAGTCATCACCTCTTTGTGCAGTTCAACTTAATATGCACAAAGTCCGCATCAAGGTGGGCAACCATCCTCGTCGGTCACCACAACGCCTTTTGATACTTTTTTCATTAATTGAATTTATTCGTCTCACCTTGCGCTGGCGCCAACCTCGACTTAACTCAGAAAGTGATCCAGATCACACAGAAATGGCACTACCAAGGAGTTGTTATGAAAATGAAACCCATGCTGTTGCTCGCGACTTTGCTGCTCTCTGCGCTCCCCACCCTCAGTCAGGCTGAAGGAGCCCCTGCCATGCCCATGGTGGTATGCCATGTTGACAAGGCCCCCCCAGATGCTGGTGCCTGACTATGTCTGCCGCTGGCAGGGAGGCAGCGTTCATTACTAGTCGAAACAACGAGAGGAGCATCACTCCTCTCGCCTTGTGATGAGACTGGCCCCTCCTATACTGAAATCAGCGGTTTTCTCATGGATAGGGGAGCGTCATGATCTTGTTGGTCGGTGGAGAGAAGGGGGGGAGTGGCAAGAGCTGCCTGGCACAAAATCTGGCTGTCTACCTCAGATCCCAATTTCAGGGGGAGGTGTTACTGGTCGACTGCGACCCGCAGCGCACCACCTCTGACTGGATTCAGGAGCGCAACGACAACCCGGAGCTACCACAAATCAACTGCGTGCAGCTCTATGGCAATATTCGCAACGACCTGCTCAGCCTGAAAAACCGCTACGACTACGTCATCGTCGATTGCGGCGGGCAAGACAACCGGGCACTGCGCTCCACCATGGCTGTCGCCACCCACGCCCTGATCCCCTTGCGCCCGAAACGCCGTGACCTCAAGACCCTGCCCCACATGGAAGATCTCATCACCACCTGCAAGATGGTCAACCCGGCCCTCAATGCAGCAGTAGTGCTGACCCAGTGCCCCGCCCTGCCCAATCAGGTAAAACGCATTCTCGAAGCGAAAGAGGTTTGCTCCTCGTTCGGTGTCGACGTCCTGAACGCCATCACCTATGGCCGCAACGTCTATGACGACAGCGAAGAGAAGGGACTGTCGGTGATGGAGATCGAGCCGGATGGCAAATCCGCCGAAGAGATCCGGGCCATCGCCAAAGAGTTCCTGCAAGTGGGGGTGTGAGATGGGTCTGGCCGATCTGAAGAAAAAGCACCAGCTGCATCACCAGAAGAAGTTCACCGTCGACGAATTTATCGAAGATGCGGAGTTCTACGCCAAGGGCAAGCCCAAGGTGGTCAGCCTTGAACTGGGCCTGCATCGTGACGAGGCGTTGTCGGCGCTGGCCTTTATCGAGAGTGGCGAGCACCTGAAGCCCAGCTACAAAAAGGCTACCTTCTCCATGAGCACAGTGGCCATCGACGAGCTGGGTAATCTGACCCAGCAAGATGGCATGAACAAGTCCCTGTTGCTGCGCCTCTTTACCCACTACTTCTCTTCGCTGACTCCTGAGGAGCGCCAGACCATCTATGAGCGACTCAATCAGCGCTCATAATTTCTCCATTCAGCCGCTCTTTGTGTGCCTCGCCAACTCACCCCTAATGACCATCATCAGACTGCAACATCTGTTTCTGAAGCAACCAAAACGCCGTGTCAGAGATCTGCCATCCCAGATGTAAGCCAATAGCCGAAAAGATCCCCGAGATAATCGGAAGATAAGATCTTAAAACATGAAGACGATAAACTTAACCAGCTGTTTATAAATGAATAAATCGAAAATCATTACTTTCGAAATAGCTAATGACAAAAACGTTTTCCAATCTGGCGTTGTAGCCGGTTAGAAAATCCTTATAGTTACTCATGCACGGACGCAATGAAGTCGGTCAGGAAGACTGGCTGCCAGGGTTGGGCAAATGGACTCACCACAGGATGTGGTAAAGGACACCTCCCAGGACGGAGAAAGTGCGACGGGACAGGATGACTCGTCAGGCCAAGATGGCTAAAGGACACCCCAAAGGATTGGGAAGGGGAAACCTAACGGAAGAGGTAAACAGTCAGGGATTGCAGGGAGCAACTTCGTTCAAGGATCTGAGCGATACGACTACTGGGGGCGACGCAAGTCGCCCCCATCTTTTTATCTGCGTTTCACAGCCCTATCGCTTGCCTCAGCCCACGGCCTTCTTGCCAGAACCTTCGCGACCCGCTGCCTAAGCAAAATACATATGAAAGGGCGCCACTATGGCACCCTTTTCTGTTTTCTCATCGGCAAACAAGCTTATATCACGCGAGAGAACTGCTGCTGACGCGCCTTGTTGCGCAGGTACACGTCGAAGCACATGCAGATATTGCGGATCAGCAGCTGCCCCGTGGAGGAGACCTCCAGGCCATCCTCCGTCATACGCACCAATCCATCGTTGATGAAGGTCTGCAGCAGCTTGAGATCGTCGGCAAAATACTCTCTGAAATTGAGCCCATGCGCCTGCTCGACAGACGCAAAGTTCAGACGGAAATCACAGATGAGCCGCTTGATCACCTCACGGCGGATCAGGTCATCCTGATTGAGCGAGCAGCCTTTCCACTGGGCATGACCCAGCTCTGCAACCTGCGCGTAATACGCCTTGAGCTCTTTCTGGTTCTGGGAATAGGCATCACCGATCATGCTGATGGAGGAGACCCCCAGCCCCAGCAGATCGCAATCACCTTGAGTGGTATAGCCCTGGAAGTTGCGGTGCAGCTTGCCCTCGCGCTGCGCGACCGCCAGTTCGTCATTTGGTTTGGCAAAATGGTCCATGCCGATGAACTGGTAACCCTGACCGGTGAGGAAGGCGATGGTGTCCTGCAGCATGGCCAGTTTCTCCTGCGGCGCAGGCATATCCACCTCTTTCAACTTGCGCTGGGCGGCAAAGCGGCTCGGCAGATGGGCATAGTTGAAGATGGAGAGGCGCGCCGGATCCGTCTTGAGCACCTCTTCCAGCGTATGGTGGAAGCTGGCACGATCCTGATGCGGCAGGCCATAGATAAGGTCGAGGTTGGTCGAGCGGAAGCCAAGTTCACGGGCCCGCTCCAACATAGCTTTAATAAAGTCGTTGTCCTGCTCGCGGTTGACCGCAACCTGCACATCCTTGTTGAAGTCCTGCACCCCAAGGCTGATGCGGTTGAAGCCGACGTCTCGCAGCACATCCAGCATGGTAATGGCAATCTCGCGCGGATCGACCTCGATGCTGAACTCCCCCTCTTCGGCGAAATGGAAGTGCTCACGCAGCATGGCCATCAGGCGGCGCGTTTGCGCTTCATCCAGATAGGTGGGTGTACCGCCACCCCAGTGCAGCTGGGTGACCATACGGTGCTTGAAGAGCGGGGCTTGCGCCTTGATCTCCTGCTCCAGGTAGTCGAGGTACTCGTCAGCCTTGTGCTGATGGCGGGTAATGACCTTGTTGCAGCCGCAGTAGTAGCAGAGCTTGTGACAGAAAGGGATGTGCACGTAGAGCGACAGATTGCGCTCGGGATACTGGCCGGCAGCGCGGACAAAATCCGGATAGCCGAAGCTCTCGTTGAACTCCAGCGCAGTGGGATAAGAGGTGTATCGCGGGCCACTGTAGTTATATTTTTCGATCAGGGCCTGATCCCACACAATCTGTTCTGCTTGCACGCTCGCTTCCTCTCTTGTTGTTATTGTTGGCTCACCGACCTAACTGAAAATCCTTCAGCTGGGCCACATCCTTGAGGATCTGAGCCTCCAGCTCGGCCTCGTAGCCGCTGCGTTCGAGATCCATCTTCATCACTTCATTGCGCTTGAGGGCGCGTCTGGCCTCATGAGTCGGCATATCTTTCACCTTCTCATACAGCCCGTACAGACCCGGGAACTCGGCAACGAACGCTCGCCCCCCCTTGATCTGCAACGCATCCAGCAGATTGGTCAGCCGAATGGCGCCTTCGGAGTAATCGCACTGACCCTCCTCCACCGCATGGGCAATGACCCGTACGCTCTCCAGAATTCGCTCATTGCGAGCAGTTATAGCCTGCCACTGCATCGCTTGCTGTCGCCTCAGTCTGGCCAGCAGCATGCCTGCATAGATGGCCAATCCTGACAAAATCAGGCCGCCCAACAGGGCGGCCAGCATCCATCCACTCATCACTTTTTCTTCGGCTCAGGCTTGGGTTCCGGCTTGAAATCGACCTGGTTGAAACGATCCCACAGCTCCTCTTCGGAAGCTGGTTTCTGCTCGTCGAACTCGGCGTCATCGCCATCATCAAACGGCAGTTCATCATCTTCATCATCGTCGTTGTCGATGATGCCCAGCTCATCCATCAGCTCCTGATAACGGTCGACACGCTGATCAACCCAGGCCTGCTCGGCCGCTTCCAGGGTTTCACCGGCATCCAGACGATCCAGCAGGTCATTCAAGCGGTCATCGTTTTCGATAGAAGCCAGCTCCTGCTCGGGGGTCATCACCAGCTTCTTCTCTTTCACCGCCTTGGGTGCTGCCGGCTTCTTCTGTTTGTCATCCACTACCAGTACTACCGGCTTGCGGGAACCAATACGCGGATCTTTGGACTGGCTGTTGCCAGACTTGCTCTTCGGCTGTTCAACTTGCTGACGAGAACCAGCCTTCAGGCCCTTGCGCTTGGCAGCCCGTTTACGCTCACGGCCTTCCTGAGCACTGACATCAGATTCTTTGCGCTTGCCAGTAGGCTTGCGAGTGGGTTGTTTGGCAGACATGAATGGCTAACTCCGAAAATAACTGGTTTGACCCGTACCCGGGATGATCTCACCCGGTGGGATACGATGCGAGGAACAGTAAGGCTGGAACAAGAGCAGGATCCCGCACCAATCCGGCCCAATCAGGCCACTGAACACCGCAGGATCGGTATCCTCTGGGCATGTTGCTGCTATTTTGACACAGAATGGCTAATCGGGTTAATGACCCAAAAGAAAAAAGGCAGCCGAAGCTGCCTTGATATGTTCATGCGTGCGCCATCCTGAATGGCAAAACAATCTGTTTCGTCCTCTCCTTGACAAATTGTCGCCGCATCATATCGTTGTGTGGTCATCCTGACCTTATATTGGTCGTTCCTGAATGTGCGTGTGCCTGTTTGACCCGTCTCGACCGCATCCTGCCATCGTGCCGGGGAGTCTGCATCCCGCAACCCCATCCCGCTCCGGAGATGGTCACCATCCTGATCCTTCAATCCTTTGCCAGCTCATCCGAGCCCATGGCATCCCGCCACGCCAGCCATCCTCTGCTCACAACACCCTGTCGTGAAACCGCCACCCAATCCGTGGGTGAATCCATTAAGCCTACTGTACCAACTCTATAAAGCGGCTCAATCCACTCAAAACATTCTCAACATGTCGAAAAATATCAACACTCTCATAATTAATTGATAAATAATGATTATTTAATATTTTATGCAATTTTATGAGCCTTGACCTGCCTTGAGAATGGGAGATCTCTTACAGAACGGGGGGATTAAACCGAGAATTATCTGAAAGCCATAAAAACAACGGGGAGCCCAGGCTCCCCGTTTCAACTCAAATCGACCGTATCGACTATATCAGTGCAGACCCGCCACATATTTGGAGAGGGCTTCGATATCCTGATCAGTCAGTTTCTTGGCAACGTCCCGCATCATGCCGTTCGGATCGTTGTCACGCGTCCCGGCACGGAATGCGGTGAGCTGAGCTTTGATATAGGCAGGATGCTGGCCGGACAGGTTTGGATACTTCGCCTGTTCGACACCCGAGCCACGGGGACCATGGCAAGCCGTACAAGCTGCCAGACCACGACTCATGTCACCACCCATATAGAGTGCCTTGCCCGCTTCGACCACGTCGTCAGGGACGGCGATAGGGGTAACCTTCAGGCTGGAGAAATAAGCCGCCAGGTCATCCATGTCCTGTTCCGACAAAGGTAACGCCATCGGCCCCATCACTGGCGCAACCCGGCCAATTTGACCAGAAGCGGCAGCCTTCAGTTCAACTAACTGCTTTTTGATATATGATGCGTGCTGACCAGCAATTTTGGGGTACATATCAACCAGGCTGTTTCCGTCCGGTCCATGACAAGCCGCACAAACGGCAGCCTTGGTCTGTCCCGCAGCGGCATCGCCCTTGGCTTGTGCCATCCCCGTTACGCCAACCATCAGAGCAAGAGTAATGACTAGGTTCTTCATGGCGTTCCAACTTTTCGTTATTAGGCTTCCAGATCCCATGCCGCTGAAGGCATGTTAAAATAAACGCGTTTAAGCGACGCTATTTTACACCATTTTACAAAAAAGTAACTCTATAACCCTCTATCTCCATGGGGAATTTACGTTGGATACACAAACTCTGAATTTCAATAAGGTGCATTTTGTGACCAGCGCACCCGACATCCGTCACCTGCCAAATGATGGGGGTGTCGAGATCGCGTTTGCCGGCCGTTCCAACGCCGGTAAGTCATCTGCATTGAACACCTTAACCAAACACAAGAACCTGGCGCGCACCAGTAAGACACCCGGTCGTACCCAGCTGATCAACCTGTTTGAGCTGGAACCGGGCAAGCGTCTGGTCGACTTGCCGGGTTATGGTTATGCGCAAGTTCCGCTGGAAATGAAGCTCAAGTGGCAAAAGTCACTGGCAGAGTATCTACAGCGCCGTGAGTCATTGAAAGGTCTGGTGATCCTGATGGACATCCGCCACCCGCTCAAAGATACCGACATGAACATGCTGGAGTGGAGTTCACACCGTCAGTTGCCCGTCATGCTGTTGCTGACCAAGGCTGACAAACTGAGCCCGGGTCCGCGCAACAACCAGGTGATCAAGGTGCGCCAGGCTGTTGCCAACCTCGGTTCCCAGATCCAGGTTGAAGCATTCTCCTCCCTCACCAACATCGGTGTGGAGAAGCTGGCGCAAACCCTAACCGAATGGTACGTCAGTGGTGACGATACCGACCTGCTGGACGCTGACGAACAACAACCTGTCGAGGAGTAATCCACTCCTCGCTCTCCTTGCAATTGGCGGAGCACTCCTCCGCTGATTGAAAGGGTTTCAGATTGCCGCTTTCACCTGCCTCACGACAAACACCCTGCATTCGCCTCCCCAGTTATATCCATTACCGCTTACAGTTCATATAGATAGATCGTTAATTCATGGTGGAAATTAACTTAAGGAGGTGTTGATAACGTTTTCAAATCTGTTCTTTCACAACGAACCAGAATTACAAAAAGAGACCAAAATGAAATTTAATTACAAAATCTAACCGAGAGGGATAAAAATGAGGCCGGACGACAGTGATGCCATCCAGCCTGAAATAATAAGTTCAAAAAATTGGGAAGAAGCTGAATCTTGAGTACCAGACGACAGGTATTCCTCAAGAAGCAGCCTCATTCTATCAAATGCATCGCTAATTTAAAGCATTTACTCTAAATGCCGCGCATAAAAAAACACCCCGACGAGAACCTCATCGGGGCAGCTATTCAGCCACATTCAATTACGTGAAATAAAAGGTCTGAAAGATAGAACATCTTACCTCTGTACCCTACGCAGACAACTGTACAGCAAAGCAGCAGAAAGTGAAAGTAATTTATGTAATTTAGTTTCACAACTTACAGATTAAGAAAAAATCTTTTATTTTCATACAGATAAAAAAATCCCCAGTACGAATACCGGGGAGTTATAAAGGTGACTAGCTAGCACTTCCTCAACTATCTAGTTAGTCAGCGCCATTTCAAAGTAGTTCCGCTACAAAACAAAAAAACTTTGAATAATCAGAGATAGATAGCGCCATCTTCAGCAAACTCTTGTTCTTCAATGAGTTTTTCAGCCATGTCTTCAATATCAAAACGTACACTTTCGAAGGCTCTGACGATGTCATCCTCCCTCGTCAGCGCCAGACCTGTCATTCTCTCCAGCCGCCGCTGACTGATGTAACAATCTATCAGCGCCCCCATCTGCTGGGCAGGAAAACGCACCCGCTGTTCGTCAGCCTGCCACTCCATCAGGTCGGGAAACAGAATACCCTGGTTCATATCACCCCCAAGTTACGCTTCAGCTCTCTCAATACCTGTTTAGTCCCGGGACGAATTCCGCGCCACACGGTAAACGCTTCGGCGGCCTGCTCCACCAGCATGCCGAGTCCATCCATGGTTTGACGGGCCCCATGCTGTTTGGCCCAACTGATAAACGCCGTATCCGAGGCGCCATACATCATGTCGTAGATAGCAATATCAATGTGGATCAGGGCAGGGGCCAACGGCGGCAGCTCCCCTTGCAGGCTTGCGGAGGTAGAGTTGATGACGAGATCGAATGGCCCTGCCAACTGCTCATAGGTCTGGGCAGTCACAGGCCCCAGATCGTGGAATTCGGCAGCCAACTGTTGCGCTTTTGCGTGGGTGCGGTTGGCGATCACCAGCTCGCTCGGTAGCTCTGCCAGCAGCGGCGCCAATGCACCGCGAGCAGCGCCACCGGCACCCAGCAGCAGGATCCGGCTATCCGCCAGCGTCACACCATGGGACTTGAGATCGGCGACCAGACCGGCGCCATCGGTATTATCCCCCAGCAACACACCATCATCGGTCAGCTTGATGGTATTGACCGCGCCCGCCCGCTTGGCCCTCGGGCTCAAGCAATCGACCAGAGTGAATGCCTGCTCCTTAAAGGGAACGGTGACATTGCATCCCTTGCCCCCTTGGTCAAAGAAGGTGCGCAGGGCTTGGGCAAACTCGTCGACGGCGGGTTCAGCCAACCCATACTCCAGCTCTTGCTGGGTTTGTCTGGCAAACAGGGTGTGAATGAAGGGGGACTTGCTGTGGCGCACCGGGTGGCCAAAAACCAGATAACGATCCATCAAAGAGTTCCATCAGAGGGCAATATTCCGATTTAACGGGTTTTCGCACTAGGGAACAAGCCGAATATCGGCCAGCAAAAAGGGACCATCATGGTCCCTCGGGTCACAGCCACTCTCGCGGCGTGAGGTAATCGGTGTAGAGCAAGGCTTCAGGAGTGCCCGCCTCCGGCTGCCAGTCATACTCCCAACGGGCCAGCGGTGGCATCGACATCAGGATCGACTCGGTACGTCCGCCGGTCTGCAGCCCGAACAGGGTGCCCCGGTCATACACCAGATTGAACTCCACATAGCGACCACGACGATAGAGCTGGAACTCCCGCTCCCGCTCGCCATAGGGCAGTGCCTTGCGTCGCTCGATGATCGGCAGGTAGGCATCAAGATATCCCCGACCTACCGCCTGCATAAAGGCAAAGCAGTCGGCAAAGGGCCAGCGATTCAGATCGTCGAAGAAGAGACCGCCCACCCCTCGCGTCTCGTTGCGGTGTTTGAGGAAGAAGTAGCGATCACACCAGGATTTGAACTCGGGGTAGATCTCATCACCAAAGGGCTGGCAGAGATCACGAGAGACCTGATGCCAGTGCTGCACATCCTCGGCAAACGGGTAGAAGGGCGTCAAATCGAAGCCACCGCCAAACCACCAAATGGGCTCTTCGCCTTCCTTCTCGGCGATGAAGAAACGGACGTTGGCGTGGCTGGTCGGCACATAGGGGTTATGCGGATGGATCACCAGCGACACGCCCATCGCCTCAAACTTGCGACCGGCCAACTCTGGCCGATGGGCTGTAGCAGAGGCAGGCATGGCATCGCCATAGACATGTGAGAAGTTGACGCCCCCCTGCTCGATCACAGCGCCGTGGCGCAGTACACGGGTGCGACCACCGCCACCGCCTTCACGGCTCCAGGCATCTTCCACAAAGTGTCCACTGCCATCGGCCTGCTCCAGACCACGGCAGATCTCGTCCTGCAACTGTAACAGGAAGGACTTGACCTGGGCCACATCCGGTTTGCTCATCTTGTCTCCAGTCAGGCAGGATCGTGAACGCCCTGTCCATTTTTATAGTTAAATCAATCCGGTGAACTCACCACTCAGCGGATTGATAGCAAATCATGACGTATCCGCCCGCTCAGGAGGGGCGAATAATGGCGCCGGTTCGGGCGTCCTTGATCTCGGAGGGGTTAGCTTGACCACCCACTTCACCGGGCAGGATATAGGCTAACTTGCTTGCCAGCCGCTCACCGATATCGGCTACCCGACGGGCAGGCTCCTCACCGGTCAGGTTGGCGCTGGTAGAGACCAGCGGCTTGCCAAAGGCGCGACACAACGCCTGCACCTGAGGATGAGCCGTCACGCGCACCGCCAGGGTCTCGAACTGCCCGGTCAGCCAGGCCGGCGTCGTTGCACGGGCAGGCATGATCCAGGTAAAGGGGCCGGGCCAGCTGGCTTCAACCCGAGCCAGTTGTTCACCGCTAAGTTGGCTCAGATCGATGTAGTCCTGCAATTGCGCCAAATCGGCAGCAATCAGGATCAACCCCTTCTCTACCGGACGCTGTTTGATGGCCAGCAGTCGCTGCACCGCAGCTTCGGAGTCGGGATCACAACCCAGACCAAACACGGCCTCGGTCGCATAAGCAATCACCCCTTCCTGCTGGAGGGCGGCAACCGCCTGTTCAAATTCATTTGGCATAGGAAAAATGCGGCAGCCTGGCTGCCGCCTCGTCACTTAGTAGCAAGTTGAATCCATATGGCGGCGACCATGGCAAAGTGACGTTTTGCTGTTGCACAGGAAAATACGACACATCCGGATCACCACCTATTCACTTACTTGAGTTGAGCCTGCAGGGCGGCATCCTTGGCCATCACCTCTTCGGCATTCTTCTGGCGTTCGGCCCGAACCTTGGCCGCCAGTTCATCATCGGCTACTGCCAGCATCTGGGCTGCCAGATAACCTGCGTTCTTGGCACCGGCTTTGCCGATCGCCACGGTCGCTACCGGTACACCACCCGGCATCTGCACGGTGGAGAGCAGCGCATCCAGCCCCTTGAGCGGACCACCGTCGATGGGCACCCCGATCACGGGACGAGTCGTGATGCCGGCTACGGCACCCGCCAGATGCGCCGCCAGACCGGCAGCACAGATAAAGACCTTGCAGCCACGGGCCTCGGCATCGGTCACATACTGATGGGTCGCAGCCGGCGTGCGGTGCGCGGAGGTGACTTTGACTTCCACTGCGATATCAAATGACTTGAGCACCTCGAGGGTAGTCTGCATCACGGGGAAATCAGAATCAGAGCCCATCAATACGGCAACAAAGGGTTTATTCATGGTGGGAATTTCCTTACTCCAAGTGGGGGGTTGAAGTTCACCGAAAACGTTTCAATCCGGTTGCGGCGGCGGGATTATACCTGCTCACTTTGGTGGCCGCATTTCTTTTGCGGACAGACCCAACGCAGCGTTCCCCTCACTTTTTTCTCAACCATGATGCCCCAGCCACACGCGGGGCAGGGCATGGGGATCGGTTTGTCGTTCACCACATATTTGCAGTGTGGATAGCCATCACAAGAGTAAAACTGCTTGCCGTAGCGGGAGGTGCGGCTCACCAGATGACCCTTGCCGCACTCGGGGCAGAGGATCTGGGTATCGTCACTCTCCTGCAGGGATTCGATGTGCTGACAGGCCGGATACTGGGTACAACCGACAAAGAGACCGTAACGCCCCTTCTTGATCGCCAGCGGCTCTCCGCAATCGGGACAGGCAGAGCCTTCGAGCACCTTTTCGATGTCGCGGCCGGATGGCGTCAGGGAGCGTATGTAATCACAGGCAGGATAGGCAGAACAGCCAAGAAAGGGGCCATGTTTGCCCTGGCGGATCACCAGCTCGGCCCCGCATTGCGGGCACGGCTCACGCTCGAAGGCATGTTCGTGGGCTGAAAAGAGGTGATGATCGATTTTTGACATGGGCCGCGCCTTGAAATCCAGATGACCTGAATTCTACCAGCGCGGCACCGGACTGTCAGTGAATGACGCCGTCTGACTCATCAAACACCAGCTCTTCCATCTGCTGGTAGGCATTTTCACTGCCCGGTACGTTGAACAGCACCATCATGACGACCCACTTCAGGTCATCCAGCTCGATATCCGGCTTGTCCAGCTCGAGCAGGCGCTCGATACAGATCTCGCGGGTTTCGGCATTCAGCACCTGGGCCTGTTCCAGAAAGAGCAGGAAGCCGCGGCACTCGGTGCTGAGGCGTGCCAGCTCTTGCGGAGCATAGATACGCATCGAGCCTTGCGCGCTGGCGGTGACATAAACCTCCCGCTCGCTATCGTGCAGATTGGCCAGTCGCTCCAGCCAGTCGAGTGCCTTGTCGATCTCTTCTTTATCGAAACCGGCCCGGCTCAACTCGTCGGTGAGCTCATCCTGCTCGACCATCACATCTGCATCGCTGTGGATGTAGGTCTCGAAAAGGTACATCAATACATCAAACATGATTCGCCCTCCTCGCTCTGACGTATCCACCGGCTACCGCCATCACTGCACCTGCCAGCTCCAGCTCTACCAACCTGCCCAATACCACTTCGACAGGAAGCTGGGCCCGCTCAGCAACGGTATCCACGCTCGTGGTCTCATAATCTACGTTATCCAACAAATCGGCATAAGGCAATTCGCTATTATGCGGTTGCTCAGATGATGTAACCGACGGATCTGGCCGTGCGACCCACTCTGGCAGCTCTTCCACTATATCGGCCGCACTCAGCACAAGTTTGGCTCCCTGCTGAATTAATCTGTTGCACCCTATCGCCTGGGCATTTTGCGGAGCACCAGGCACAGCAAACACTTCGCGCCCCTGTTCAAGCGCATAGCGAGCGGTGATCAGCGAACCGCTCTGCTCGGTCGCCTCCACCACCAGAGTTCCCAGCGACAGACCACTGATAATACGGTTGCGACGAGGAAAATGTTCAGCCAGCGGTCCTTTATCCGGCGCCAGCTCGGAGATAAGCAAACCACCGCTCTCCAGAATCTGACCTGCCAGCCCCTGATGGCGTTTGGGGTAGAGGCAATCCAGCCCGGAACCCAACACGGCAAGGGTGATACCGCCACAAGCCAGCGCTTGCTGATGGCAAACACCATCGATACCGAGCGCAAGGCCCGAGGTGATCGCTAACCCGCATCCAACCAGCTCGCTACAAAGGCGGGAGGCATTATCTTTGCCTGCATAGGTAGGATGGCGTGTGCCCACCATTGCCAGCTGGGGTAGCGACAGCGCAGCAAGATCGCCACGACAGTAGAGCAACAGGGGTGCCGCAGGAATCTCCCGCAACAAGGGTGGATAAATCGGGTGATCTTGCGGAATAAGCAGATTGTCAGGCAACGCGGCCCAAGCCAGGCTCTGCTCAACCACCGGCGAGGGCCAGCGCAGTTGTTTGATCTGCTCTGACGACAGCCCCATACCATGCAGTTGCGCTTCATCGCTCTGGAACAGGGCATCAATACTTCCCCCGGCCCGCTCCAACAGACGTGCAGCGGTCACCGGACCAATACCGGTGACCGCATCGAGAGTTAGCCAAAGCGCCAGACGCGCGTCGGGGTAGTTCACGTCAGAAGTGAGTGACCTGATAACCCGCACTCACCATGTCGTTACTCTGCATGATGAGACCATAACTCAGCTTGTCATACACCTTGAACAACATGACACGGGCAATCGCTTCAGAGGGCAGTGGTGCCTTTTTGTTGCTGCTGTAAAACACCCGGTTAAAAACCGATGAGAGCTCCTTGTACTGTACATCGCCATTCTTGGTGACCAGAGCAGCACCGGGCCGTCTGACATCCAGTACATCCCCGGCGACCAGTTGATCGCGGCCGCCCCGGTTGATCAGCACCACATCAAACTTGCCACCGCCCCGGGTCTTGTTCGGCAAATCGATGATATAGCCCGGCGTGATGGCAGGTGCCGCTTTCGGTGTGAAGACGGCGGGCATGTTCTCCTGAGCGGGCAGCGGCATCACCTTGTCGCCCTGCAGCACTTCGCGCTGGTTATGAGTCAGAGTCACTTCGGTCCGATCGCCATCAAGACGCGCCACGGCCCGCACCACACCGGCAAAGATCGCCTCCTGGCCCAGCAGTTCACCGGTTTCGCGATCCTTGTAGACCACTCCGGGGTGATAAATGCCATAGACCTGCCCCGGTGTCAGGGAGCCCTGTACATAGAGGGTGTCCCCCTCCAGCATGCCGATATGTTTCTGATCCGACCCCAGCAGATAGGGCAAGGTTTTCTGCTGCTGGCTGTCAGCCAGAATATGGTCGGTTTGCAGGAAAGGGCCGATCTCGCTGATAGGCAGGGTCGGAATGGGGTTGGCTTTGTTCTCGTAACGGGTTTTCGGGCCGAGACGGATGACTTGCTTGCCACCCTGCATCGCCTTGCCGAGCCGGGGTTCACCATTGACCCAGCTCAGATGCAGTACATCACCGGGGTAGATCCAGTGAGGATTGGCAATCTGCGGATTGATGTTCCAGAGACGGGGCCAGAGCCAGGGTTCGGAAAGATACTTGCCGGAGATATCCCACAGGGTGTCGCCTTTTTGCACTACATAACTTTCGGGGTAACCCGCTTTCAGCCTGAGCTGATCGGCCAATGCTGCCTGACTCACGGTCACCAGCAGGCAGGCGAGGATGGTTTGCTTCAGATACATAACACTCCCTGTTACTTCTGTACGCAAAGTGTTGCTGTTTTTTGTCGGCGTAAATGACTAGAATTACGCCAATATTGACTGCATTTATACGAAACTAAAGAAAAAACTATGGCCATTCTAGATGTATTGCGTTTTCCCGATGAGCGCCTGCGCACCGTTGCAGCCCCTGTCGAGACCTTTACACCCGAGTTACAACAGATTGTAGATGATATGTTCGAAACCATGTACGCGGAGGAAGGCATTGGCTTAGCCGCGACTCAGGTCGACATTCACCAGCGCATCATAGTGATCGATGTCTCTGAAAACCGTGAAGATCCTCTGGTATTGATCAATCCGGAGGTCATCGAGCAGTGCGGCAGCACCGGCATTGAAGAGGGTTGCCTCTCCGTGCCCGGCAGCCGTGCTCTGGTGCCTCGCGCCGAACAGATCAAAATCCGCGCCCTGGATCGCAACGGCAAGCCGTTCGAGCTGGAAGCCGATGATCTACTTGCCATCTGCATCCAGCATGAGATGGATCATCTGGTCGGCAAGCTGTTTGTGGATTACTTGTCCCCGCTCAAGCGCCAGCGCATTCGCCAGAAGCTGGAAAAGATGGCCCGTGAAGATCGCAAAGTCCTCTGAGGATCTGCCCCATTGAATAAGCTGAAACTGATTTTTGCCGGTACTCCCGACTTCGCCGCCCGTCACCTGGCGGCGTTGTTGTCTTCCGACCACGAGGTCGTTGCCGTTTATACCCAGCCTGACAAGCCTGCTGGCCGTGGTCAGAAGCTCACCGCCAGCCCGGTCAAAGAGCTGGCACTGGCCCACAACCTACCGGTTTACCAACCTGCCTCTCTGCGCAAGGAAGAGGCGCAAGCTGAGCTTGCTGCACTGAGTGCCGACCTGATGGTGGTGGTGGCCTATGGTCTGATCCTGCCCAAGGTGGTACTCGATACCCCGCGGCTGGGCTGCATCAACGTCCATGGCTCCTTGCTGCCGCGCTGGCGCGGTGCCGCACCGATCCAGCGCTCTATCTGGGCGGGCGATGCCGAAACTGGCGTCACCATCATGCAGATGGATGTGGGGCTGGATACCGGCGCCATGATCCGCAAAGTGACCTGCCCCATCGCCGCCGACGAGACCTCCGCCAGCCTCTATGACAAGCTGGCCGAGCTGGGCCCGCAGGCGCTGGTCGACACCATCGATGCCATGGCTGCCGGTGAAACCGCTGCCGAGGCGCAAGATGATGCGCTGGCCAACTACGCCGAAAAGCTCTCCAAGGAAGAGGCCCGCATCGACTGGTCGATGGAGGCTGTTGCCATCGAACGCTGCATCCGCTCGTTCAACCCCTGGCCAATCAGCTGGTTTGAAGTGGCTGACCAGACCGTCAAGGTATGGCAAGCCGCCGTTATTGACAGCGACCACGGCCAACCCGCCGGCACCCTGCTCAAGGCCGACAAGCAGGGGATCGATATCGCTACCGGCAAAGGGGTACTGCGCCTGCTGACCCTGCAACCGCCCGGCAAGAAGGCGATGTCCGTTTCGGATCTGCTCAACTCTCGCCGCGACTGGTTTGAACCCGGCACGCAATTGAATTGAACTGGATTGAATTGACACAAGCGGGGCCCAGGCCCCGACTTGCGCATCTAAGGTAACTCTATGAAAACACGTGCACAGGCCGCTCTCGTTATTCAACAGGTGCTGGATCAGGGTCAATCCCTCTCCGCTGTTCTGCCTGCTGCCCAGGAGAAAGTTGCACCTCGCGATCGCGCTCTCCTGCAAGAACTCTGCTACGGCACCCTGCGCTGGCTGCCCCGCCTCGATGCGGCAGTCAACGAGATGATGGACAAGCCGCTCAAGAACAAGAGCCGCATTTTCCACTACCTCATCCTGGTCGGTCTCTATCAGCTCATCTACACCCGCATTCCGGCTCACGCCGCGGTGGCCGAGACCGTCAACGCCGTCAAACTGCTCAAGGGCACCTCCCTGCGTGGCCTCATCAACGGCGTGCTGCGCAACTTCCAGCGCAGCGCAGAAGTCATTCTGCTGCGCATCGACCGCGTTCCCAGCATTCGCCTCGGTCATCCGGAGTGGCTCACCAAGCGCCTGCGTCAGGCCTATCACGATGAGTGGGAATTCATCATGGAGGCGAACAACCAGCGCCCCCCCATGTGGATCCGCAACAACAGCCAGCGCCAGAGCCGCGATGCCATGCTGGCTCGCATGGCTGAAGCCGGCATCAATGCCGTGGCCGGTGAAGAGGGTGAGGATTGCATCCTGCTGGAGCGTCCTTGCGATGTGACCAAGCTGCCCGGCTTCGAGGTCGGTGACTGCTCGGTACAGGATGGTGCAGCACAACAGGCTGCGGCACTGCTCGACCCGCAACCGGGTGAGTGGGTGCTGGATGCCTGCGCGGCCCCCGGCGGCAAGACTGCCCACCTGCTGGAGCGTCAACCCAAGTTGGCTGGCGTGGTTGCCGTCGATGCCGATGAAAACCGCCTCAAGCGGGTGCAGGAGAACCTGGACCGCATCGGCCTGACCGCCAAGGTTATCCACGGCGATGCGGCGGTACCGGAACAGTGGTGGCCGGAGGGTCAGTTTGACCGCATCCTGCTGGATGCCCCCTGCTCCGCCACCGGCGTCATCCGCCGCCACCCAGACATCAAGTGGCTGCGCCGTGATCAGGACATTCGCGAGCTGGCCGAGCTGCAGCGCCGCATTCTCAATGCCCTCTGGGGCAAGCTGAAAAGCGGCGGTACCCTGCTCTACGCCACCTGCTCCGTATTGCCGGAAGAGAACCGCGAACAGATCCGCGCCTTCCTTGCCGCGACCAAAGATGCCAAATTGGTGCCATTGCACGAACAGGACACCCCGGACTGCCCGGGTCGCCAGTTCCTGCCGGGTGAAGCCGAGATGGATGGCTTCTACTACGCCAAACTGGTCAAGCTCTGAGCCGGGCATGACAAACCTCATTCGGGAGAGCCGCCAGCTCCGTTCTGGCGCTCCCCTTTACAGCATCAACGTGAGTAGACGTTCCCTATGAAAATCATCATTTTGGGAGCCGGCCAGGTCGGCGGCACTCTGGCCGAGAACCTGGCCGGGGAGAACAACGACATCACCATCGTCGACACCGACAGCGAACGCCTGCGCGAACTGCAGGACAAGTTTGACCTGCGGGTGGTCAACGGTCACGGCGCCCACCCCAAGGTGCTGCGCGAAGCGGGCGCTCAGGATGCCGACATGCTGGTCGCGGTCACCAACAGTGACGAGACCAACATGATCGCCTGTCAGGTGGCCTACTCCCTGTTCAACACCCCGAACAAGGTGGCACGGATCCGCTCGCCGGCCTATCTGACCGAGCGGGATCGCCTGTTTCTGCCGGAATCGGTACCGGTGGACCACCTGATCGCGCCGGAGCAGCTGGTGACCGACTATGTGCGTCGCCTGATCGAATATCCGGGTGCCCTGCAAGTGGTTGATTTTGCAGGTGGTCGCGTCGGTCTGGTGGCGGTCAAAGCCTACTACGGAGGCCCGCTGGTGGGCAATGCGCTCTCGACCCTGCGCGAACACATGCCCAACATCGAGACCCGGGTAGCGGCCATATTCCGTCAGGGCCGCCCGATCCGCCCGCAAGGCACCACCATCATCGAAGCGGATGACGAGGTCTTCTTCGTCGCCGCCGCGGGCCATATCCGTGCCGTGATGTCGGAGCTGCAGCGCCTAGAGAGCCCCTACCGCCGCATCATGATCGTCGGTGGCGGCAACATCGGCGCGGGTCTCGCCCGCCAGCTGGAGAAGCGCTACAGCGTCAAGCTTATCGAGCGCAACCAGAAGCGGGCGGAGCAGCTCTCCGAACTGCTGGAGAACACCATCGTCTTCTGCGGCGATGCGGCGGATCAGGAGCTGCTGGCCGAGGAGCACATCGATCAAATCGACGTCTTCATCGCCGTGACCAACGAGGATGAGGCCAACATCATGTCGGCGCTGCTCGCCAAGAAGATGGGCGCCAAGAAGACCATGGTGCTGATCCAGCGCGGCGCCTACGTCGATCTGGTGCAGGGTGGCTCCATCGATATCGCCATCTCGCCGCAGCAGGCCACCATTTCGGCGCTGTTGACCCACGTGCGCCGGGCCGATATCGCCAACGTCTACAGCCTGCGCCGCGGCGCTGCCGAGGCGATCGAAGCGATAGCCCACGGTGATGAGAACACCTCCAAGGTGGTCGGCAAGACGGTGGGCGAGCTCAAGCTGCCGCCGGGCACCACCATCGGTGCCGTGGTGCGCGGGGATGAGGTGCTGATCGCTCACGATCGCACCAAGATCCAGCAGGATGACCACGTGGTCATGTTCCTGGTAGACAAGAAGTACATCCCGGAAGTGGAGCGGCTGTTCCAGCCAAGCCCCTTCTTCCTGTAACGTCTTCATGCGCACAGGCTGTCAAACCAGACCCGGCTCAGCTCCCCCAAGGGGATGGTCCGGGTCTTTTGTTAATCAACGACCAGGTTATCGAACATGATCAAGCTGCGTCCCATTATCTTCACCCTCGGGCTTGTGCTCTCCAAGCTGGCGCTCTTCATGTGGCTGCCCACCTTGCTGGCACTGCTCACCGGGTCAGAGGGATTTGTCGAGTTTCTCAAGTCCGTGCTGATCACCCACGGCGCCGCCCTGCTCTGCCTCCACTATGGTCGCAAGGCGGAGTTTCATCTGGGGGTGCGGGAGATGTTCCTGCTCACCACCTCGGTTTGGGTGGTGGCCTGCGCCTTCGGCGCCCTGCCCTTTGTCTTCATCACCCACATCAACTTCACCGATGCCTATTTCGAGACCATGTCGGGGGTGACCACCACGGGCTCCACCGTGCTCTCCGGCCTCGACAACATGGCCCACAGCATCCTGTTGTGGCGTTCCATCCTGCAGTGGCTGGGCGGGGTCGGCTTTATCGTGATGGCGGTAGCCGTGCTGCCCTACCTCAACGTCGGCGGTATGAAGCTGTTCCAGACCGAGAGCTCGGACTGGTCGGACAAAAGCGCCCCACGTGCCAAGACGGTCGCCAACAACATCGTCGTGGTCTATCTGGTGCTCTCTATGCTCTGCTTCATGGCCTACTGGGCCAGCGGCATGAACATGTTCGAGGCGATCAACCACGCCATGACCACTCTCAGTACCGGCGGCTACTCCACCTCCGATCAATCCATGTCCCACTTCTCCAACTCGGCACACTGGATTGGCACCCTGTTCATGTTCCTCGGCGGCCTGCCCTTCCTGCTCTATGTGCAGAGCCTCAACCACAGGGACAACAGCCTGTTCAAGGATGCCCAGGTGCGCGGCTTCTTCTGGCTGGTGGTGTGGGTCACCGTCATCATGACCTTCTATCTGTGGGAGAGAGATCTGTTCAGCTTCTGGGATGCCCTGCGTATCAGCTGCTTCAACATCGTCTCGGTGCTCACCACCACCGGCTACGGCCTTGGTGACTTTGGCACCTGGGGGCCGCTCGCCAGCATCGTCTTCATCGTGCTGCTGGCGCTGGGAGCCTGCTCTGGCTCCACTGCGGGTGGTCTGAAGATCTTCCGGGTGCAGGTGGCATTCGCCCTGTTCAGAAAGCAGATGCGCCAACTGATGCACCCTTCTGCTGTCTTCCCGCAGAAGTACAACGGCCGGACGGTCAATGACGCCATCATCCGCTCGATGATCTCATTCGTACTAGCCTACTTCGCCATCATTCTGGTGATAGCTGCACTGTTGGGCGCCATCGGGCTTGACCCTCTGACGGCCATATCCAGCTCCATCACCGCCGTTGCCAACGTCGGCCCAGGCATGGGCCCTGTAGTCGGCCCCAGCACCAACTTTGCCAGCCTGCCGGAATCGGCCAAATGGCTGCTGTCATTCGGCATGCTGCTGGGACGACTGGAGATCCTGACGGTCGCCGTGCTCTTCTTCCCCTCCTTCTGGCGCCAGTAACCCCTTACTGCAAGCCAGCAAAAGCCGCAGCGTTCATCCGCTGCGGCTTTTTTATCTCACCCATCCCCACGACTTTCGTTCGCCGCTTATCAGCCCACTCATCATCCATTGCTGATGGCCTGAACGAGCTCATCAGGATGGCCAGAGCGGATCACAAGCATAAAAAAACGGACCCAAACCAGAGGTTTGGGTCCGTTTATCAGTGAACCGTCAGCGGCCACGAAGGCTGCCGAGGCTCAGCACATGGCATTAACCACGGCCAGAGCGCTTACGATCCAGCTCGGTCAGCAATTTCTTGCGGATACGGATGTTCTTCGGAGTCACTTCTACCAGTTCGTCGTTATCGATGAACTCGAGAGCCTGTTCCAGAGTCATGCGGATCGGCGGAGTCAGCACTTGAGCTTCGTCGGTACCGGAGGCACGCATGTTGGTCAGCTGTTTGCCTTTCAGGCAGTTAACAGTCAGGTCGTTGGAACGGGAGTGAATACCGATCACCTGGCCTTCGTACACCTCGGTCGCGTGACCGATAAACAGACGACCACGGTCTTGCAGACCGAACAGTGCGTAAGTCAGTGCCTTACCGGTAGCGTTGGAGATCAGCACGCCATTCTGGCGCTCGCCGATGCTGCCACCCTTGTGCGGACCGTAGTGGTCGAAGGTGTGGTACAGCAGACCAGTACCGGAAGTCATGGTCATGAACTCGGTCTGGAAACCGATCAGGCCACGGCTCGGGATCATGAAGTCCAGACGGACACGACCCTTGCCATCCGGAGTCATGTTGGTCATTTCGCCCTTACGCAGACCCAGTTGCTCCATCACGGAACCCTGGTGCGCTTCTTCAACGTCCACAGTCACGGTTTCGAACGGTTCTTGCAGAACGCCATCAACGGTACGCAGGATTACTTCCGGACGGGACACAGCCAGTTCGTAACCTTCGCGACGCATGTTTTCGATCAGGATGGAGAGGTGCAGTTCACCACGACCGGATACACGGAACTTGTCCGGATCATCAGTCTCTTCCACACGCAGAGCCACGTTGTGGACCAGCTCCTGGTTCAGACGCTCCAGAATGTTACGGGAGGTCACGAACTTGCCCTCTTTACCGGCGAACGGTGAGGTGTTGACCTGGAAGGTCATGTTCACGGTCGGCTCGTCAACAGAGAGCGGCGGCAGGGCTTCAACGGCACCGTTGTCACAGATGGTGTCGGAGATTTTCAGCTCGCCCAGACCGGTGATAGCGATGATGTCACCCGCTTGCGCGTCGGTAACTTCAGTACGGGACAGACCCAGGTAACCCAGCACCTGACCGACTTTACCGTTACGAGTCTTGCCGTCAGCACCAACGATGGTGACTTGCTGGTTGGTCTTGACGCGACCACGGGTGATACGGCCGATACCGATAACGCCCACGTAGGAGTTGTAGTCCAGCTGGGAGATCTGCATCTGGAAACCACCTTCGGCATCAGCCTTCGGCGCTTCAACGTTGTCAACGATAGCCTGGAACAGCGGCTCCATGTTCTCGGACTCGACGTCCTGATCCATGGTGGCCCAACCGTTCAGTGCAGAGGCGTAAACAACTTTGAAATCCAGCTGTTCATCAGTCGCGCCCAGGTTGTCGAACAGGTCGAATACCTGATCCATTACCCAGTCAGGACGAGCACCCGGACGGTCAACCTTGTTGATGACCACGATCGGCTTCAGACCCTGAGCGAACGCCTTCTGGGTCACGAAACGGGTTTGCGGCATCGGGCCGTCAACGGCGTCAACCAGCAGCAGCACGGAGTCAACCATGGACAGTACGCGCTCTACTTCACCACCGAAGTCGGCGTGACCCGGGGTATCAACGATGTTGATGCGGTAGTCATTCCAGCGGATCGCAGTGTTCTTGGCGAGAATGGTGATGCCACGTTCCCGTTCCAGATCATTGGAGTCCATGATCCGTTCCTGGCCTTCCGTGGAGCGGTCCAGGGTGCCGGACTGCTGCAGCAGCTTATCAACCAGAGTCGTTTTGCCGTGGTCAACGTGCGCAATAATCGCAATATTGCGTAAATTCTCTAACATTCTCGCCTCAATCACCGGGTAAAATTGGGCGCTAATTGTACTCTTGCCTTTGTGATCTGCCTAGCAGAATTGCAGTACATTCGCGCATAACAACAGATCTGGATCATAGACCTCTCTGACAAACCCTGCTTAGATGGGCGGTGACCGTATTTCGCGCACCATTACAGTGCACCAAAACGATCCACCATCGCACTAAATTGATGCAACGCGAGTCGAGATCGCCTGATTTTGGGGAGCCTCTTCAGCGAGATTGCCCTGAAATCAAGCTGTCACAAACTTGGCACGATACTGGCTTATGTGAATACGACGACGCATTCACCCAGAGAGTTTTAACACCGGAGGTTACTTAGCATGTCAGCCCAGAACGTTTTGGCCCTGATCCAGGAACACGAAGTCAAGTTTGTTGATCTGCGCTTTACCGACACCAAGGGTAAAGAGCAGCATGTATCCATCCCTGCTCACCAGGTTGATGAAGATTTCTTCGAAGACGGCAAGATGTTCGATGGTTCCTCCATCGGCGGCTGGAAGGGCATCAACGAATCCGACATGGTACTGATGCCGGACGCAGCCTCCGCCAAGCTGGACCCGTTCACCGAAGAGACCACCCTGAACATCGTTTGTGACGTACTGGAGCCTGCCACCATGCAGGGCTACGACCGCGATCCGCGCTCCATCGCCAAGCGTGCAGAAGATTTCCTGAAGTCCAGCGGCATCGCTGACACCGTGCTGTTCGGGCCGGAGCCGGAATTCTTCATGTTCGACAACATCACCTTCTCCAACACCATGGGCCACAGCTTCGTGAAAATCGAATCTGAAGAAGCCGCATGGAACTCCGGCACTGCCTATGAGCATGGCAACAAGGGTCACCGTCCGTTCGTGAAAGGCGGTTACTTCCCGGTTGCACCGGTCGACTCCTCCCAGGATATCCGCGCCGCCATGTGTCTGGTGCTGGAAGAGATGGGCCAGGTCGTTGAAGCTCACCACCACGAAGTGGCCACTGCCGGTCAGAACGAGATCGCTACCCGCTTCAACACTCTTACGCTGAAAGCTGACGAAGTACAGGTACTGAAGTACGTGATCCACAACGTGGCCCACGCCTATAACAAGACTGTTACCTTCATGCCGAAACCCATGTTCGGTGACAACGGCTCCGGCATGCACTGCCACCAGTCTCTGGCCAAGAACGGCGTCAACCTGTTCGCTGGTGACCTGTACGGCGGTCTGTCCGAGATGGCTCTGCACTACATCGGCGGTATCATCAAGCACGCCAAGGCCATCAACGCCTTCGCCAACCCGACCACCAACTCCTACAAGCGTCTGGTTCCGGGTTATGAAGCACCGGTCATGCTGGCCTACTCTGCCCGCAACCGCTCTGCCTCCATCCGTATCCCGGTGGTACCGAGCCCGAAAGCCCGTCGTATCGAAGTGCGCTTCCCGGATCCGGCTGCCAACCCGTACCTGGCCTTCGCAGCCCAGCTGATGGCCGGTCTGGACGGTATCATCAACAAGATCCATCCGGGCGATGCCATGGACAAGAACTTGTACGACCTGCCGCCGGAAGAAGCCGCAGAAGTGCCGACCGTTGCCGGTTCTCTGGACGAAGCCCTGGCCGCTCTTGATGCTGACCGCGAGTTCCTGACCCGTGGCGGCGTGTTCAGCGATGACTTCATCAACTCCTATCTGGAACTGAAACAGCAGGATGTTGACCGTGTGCGCATGACCCCGCACCCGCTGGAGTTCGAACTGTACTACTCCGTCTAAGTCTCAGCAGACTGGCCGTTTAAATCTGGTCAGCTTGTTTAATCGTGACAAAACCCGCCATCTGGCGGGTTTTTTCTCTGATAGGATTAAGCAAAATACCGTCAAGGAGAGATGGATGAACAACAAGCATGGCATAGGGGTGCTCAGCCTCCTGTTGCTGACCTCGTTCGCTGCGGACGCGGCCAAGGTCTACTCTTGGGTCGATGGCAATGGCATCACCCACTACTCGGATGCGCCACCACCCGGCAAAAACGCCAAAGAGGTCGATCTGCGGGTCGCCCCGCTGCTGGGCAGCAGCGCGCCCAGATCGGTGCAGGTGGATAACTTCAACAGCCTGACCGGCGCCGATGCCAAGAAAGAAAAAGAGGCAGCCAAGCTGACCATCGAACTGCTCTCCCCGGAACAGGGCAGCACCCTGCGCGACAACACAGGCAACATTGTCTTTCAGGGCACCATCAGCCCCAAACCTCCGACCCAGTATGATGTGCGCCTGACCCTGGATGGCAAAGCCGCCCCCATCGTCAGCAACAGCCTCTCTGTCCGGGTCGAAAACGTCGATCGCGGCGCCCACGAGGCTCAGCTCGAGCTGCTCGCCAAAGACGGTACGATCCTTGCTAAATCCAGTGCAGTCACCTTTTACCTGCATAGAGCGAGCGTGACGCCAGCTCCCAAACCCACCCCCAAAGCCGACTAGGGGTGATATAGCGCACCGATGCGGGTAAACTCTATGCACCATATCGGTGCATAACAGGTGTGTAGCACCGTTTTAGGGAGAAACCTGTGCCAACCCGCTCGGACAACGCCAAAACACTCTTGGATAATTTGCTGACCGCCGTGATCCTGATGGATGAGCGGCTCTGCATCCAATTCGTCAACCCGGCGGCTGAACAGCTGCTCTCCCTCAGTGAACGCAGGCTGATCGGCATCGAACTGCCCCATCTGCTGGAACATATCTCCCTCGATTTGCAGCGGCTCAAGCAGTGCCTCGTGTCAGGGCAAGGCTTTACCGATAGCGAAGTTACTCTGGTGGTGGAAGGAGAACCGCGACTGGTGGAGCTGAGCGCCACCCCGATGGCCGACCACGAACAGCGTCTACTGGTGGTGGAGCTGCGCAAGATCGACCAGCAGAAGAAGATCAGTCAGGAGCAGCAGCAACATGCCCAGCAGCTGGCGGCCAAGGAGCTGGTGCGCGGGCTGGCCCACGAAATCAAGAATCCCCTCGGCGGCCTGCGCGGCGCGGCCCAGCTGCTGCAAAAGGAGCTGCCGGACCCGGCGCTGCGCGAATATACCGGCATCATCATCGAACAGGCTGACAGGCTGCGGGTACTGGTCGATCGGCTGCTCGGCCCCCAGCGCCCCGGCCGTCACCAGATGCACAATGTCCATTCGGTGCTGGAGCAGGTACGCCGACTGGTGGAGCTCGAACTCCCTCCCTCTGTTCGCATCGAGCGGGATTACGACCCCAGCATCCCCGAATTCGAGATGGAGCCGGATCAGCTGCAGCAGGCGTTTCTCAACATAGTGCGCAACGCCGCCGAAGCACTGGGGGATCAGACCGGGCTTATCCGTATCAAGACCCGCACCGCGTTCCAGATCACCATCCACGGCCAGCGTTACCGGCTGGCAGCGGAGATCAAGATCATCGACAACGGCCCCGGCATTCCCGATGCCATTCGCGACACCCTGTTCTATCCCATGATCACCGGCAAGGAGGGGGGAACCGGGCTCGGCCTCTCCATCGCCCAGAACCTGATCGACCAGCACAAGGGACGGATTGACTGCATCAGCTGGCCGGGTCACACCGAATTCACCATTTTTCTACCGCTTCGCAAGTAAGGGAACCCCATGACCGCCAAAGTGTGGATCGTCGATGACGACAGTTCTATCCGCTGGGTGCTGGAGCGCACTCTCGGCAGCGAAGGCTTCAACTGCGAGAGCTTTGCCGATGGCGAGGCCCTGCTGCACGCCCTTGAGCTGCGCTCGCCTGATGTGATCCTCTCCGATATCCGGATGCCCGGCATCGATGGTTTGAGCCTGCTAGAGCAGATCCACCGCCGTCAGGCCGATCTGCCCATCATCATCATGACCGCCCACTCGGATCTCGACAGCGCGGTCAACGCCTACCAGCGCGGCGCCTTCGAGTACCTGCCCAAACCGTTCGACATCGACGAAGCCGTGACCCTGGTGCGCCGCGCCGAGAATCACCTCAAGGAGCAGCGGACCAAGCGGAAGTCTCGCCAGCAAGAAGCCACCGCCACTCCCGAAATCATCGGTGAAGCACCAGCGATGCAGGAGGTGTTCCGTGCCATCGGCCGTCTCTCGCGTTCCAGCATATCTGTGTTGATCAACGGTCAGAGCGGTACCGGCAAGGAGCTGGTCGCCCACGCCCTGCACAAGCACAGCCCGCGCGCCCACAAGAACTTTATCGCCCTCAACATGGCGGCTATCCCGAAAGATCTCATCGAATCCGAGCTGTTCGGTCACGAGAAGGGGGCTTTCACCGGCGCCAACAATATCCGCCACGGCCGCTTCGAGCAGGCCGACGGCGGCACCCTGTTTCTCGACGAGATCGGCGACATGCCGCTTGATGTGCAAACCCGGCTGCTGCGTGTCTTGGCCGATGGCCAGTTCTATCGAGTCGGCGGCCATCAGCCGGTGCAGGTGGATGTGCGGATCATCGCCGCCACCCACCAGAATCTGGAAAAGCGGGTGGCCGATGGCGAGTTTCGCGAGGATCTGTTTCACCGCCTCAACGTCATTCGCATCCATATTCCTGCCCTCAAGGAGCGCCGTGAGGATATCCCCCAGCTGGCCCGTCACTTCCTGCTGCGCGCAGCCAAAGAGCTGAACGTCGAGGCCAAGAGCCTGCACCCCGATACCCAGGCCTATATCAGTCGCCTGCCCTGGCCGGGCAACGTGCGCCAGCTGGAGAACGTCTGCCGCTGGCTCACCGTGATGGCCTCGGGGCAAGAAGTGCTGGTCGGCGACCTGCCTGCCGAGCTGCTCACCCCCATCACCCACAACGCCGAACCGGGCCAACCGGCGTTGCCCGGTTGCTGGCAGCAACAGTTGCAAGAGTGGGTGGCCAGCAAGTTGGCGCTGGGAGAGACAGACATCCTGGCAGATGCCATGCCTCAGTTCGAACGGATCATGCTGGAAACGGCGCTGGAACACACCCACGGCCACAAGCAGGAGGCGGCGCGCCTGCTCGGTTGGGGTCGCAACACCCTGACCCGCAAGCTGAAGGAACTCGATCTCTCCTGAGTCCCGGGGAAAAACGATTCCCATCACGCCCTGACAAATCACCGCCCGCCAGAACCCCGTTTAACCATAAACGGGGTATCTTTTTTGAAAGCCCCGCCTAGAATGGCAGGCTTTCAAACCTGACTCGACGAGGGCGCCCCCATGATTGACAGATCTCTCCCCCTGACCGACCTGCACCGCCATCTGGACGGCAACATCCGCCCGCAAACCATCCTCGAGCTGGGTCGCCAACACAATATCCAGCTGCCCGCATTCGAACTGGAAGCGCTGCGCCCCCACGTACAGATCGTCGAGAACGAGCCGAGTCTGGTCGCCTTCCTGAAGAAGCTGGATTGGGGCGTGGCCGTGCTGGCCGACTATGACGCCTGCCGCCGGGTCGCCTACGAGAACGTGGAAGATCTGCTGCGCGCCGGTATCGACTATGCCGAGCTGCGCTTCAGCCCGGCCTATATGGCGATGACCCACAAGCTGCACCCGCAGGGCGTGGTGGAAGCCATCATCGATGGCGTGGCCGCTGGCAGCCGCGATTTCGGTATCAAGACCAACCTGATCGGCATCATGAGCCGCACCTTCGGCACCGAGCAGTGCAATCAGGAGCTGGCCGCCTGCCTGGTCCACCGCGACAAGCTGGTCGCCATCGATCTGGCCGGTGACGAGCTGGGCTTCCCGGGGGAACTCTTTGTCGACCACTTCCGCAAGGTGCGCGATGCAGGCATGCGCGTCACAGTACACGCCGGTGAAGCCGCTGGCCCCGAGAGCATGTGGCAAGCAATTCGCGAGCTGGGCGCCGAGCGTATCGGCCACGGCGTCAAAGCGATTCAGGATCCGGCCCTGATGGCCTATCTGGCCGAGCACCGCATCGGCATCGAATCCTGCCTCACCTCCAATGTCCAGACCACCACGGTAGCGAGCCTGACCGAGCACCCGATCCGCCAGTTCCTGGCTGCCGGTGTGCTGGCCTGCCTCAACACCGATGACCCGGCGGTGGAAGGCATCGATCTGCCCCACGAATATGAAGTGGCCGCCCCAGCCGCCGGCATGACCGCGAGCGAAATCCGCACCGCCCAGCAGAATGGCCTGACCCTGGCCTTCCTGAGCGATAGCGAGAAAGCCGAACTGAGCGCCCGCGCCGCCAGCCGCTGATCCACACCGGCACTGCAAATAAAAACGGCCCACTTCGGTGGGCCGTTTGCTTTGCGGATTTCTGATGATGGGTCAGCACTAGGCCAGCTGGCAGATAGCAAAAGGCCCAAACCGGGTTTGGGCCTTGGCTGATGACGGTGCAGGTAAAAACTACTCCTGCTCCTTGTCACGCTCCAGTGCCCGCTCCACCAGCGGCTCTGGCAGGCTCTTGGTCACCTCCACCCCCAGCTCGCGGAAACGCTCGACCTGCGCAATCAGGTTGCCACGGCCGTTGACCAGCCGTCCCATCGCCTTGTCGTAGCTCTCCTGCGCCTTGTGCAGGCTGCCGCCCATCTGCTGCATCTCCTCGACAAACAGCCGCAGCTTTTCGTAGAGACGACCGGCCCGCTCGGCAATCTGGCGGGCATTCTGGTTCTGCCGCTCGTAGCGCCACAGATTCTCGATGGTGCGCAGCGCCACCATCAGGTTGGTGGGGCTCACCAGCAGGATGTTGTTGTCGAGACCGTAACGCACCAGCGAGGGATCGGCCTCCATCGCGGTGAGGAAGGCGGGCTCCACCGCCACGAACATCAGCACATAGTCGAGGGTGCGCACCCCGGGCAACTGCTGGTAATCCTTGCGGCCCAGCTCGCGGATATGGTTACGCACCGAGGCGACGTGCTCCTTGAGCGCCACCGCCTTCTCCAGCTCGTCATCGGCGTTGTACCAGCGTTCGTAGGCGGTCAGCGACACCTTGGCGTCGATGATGATGTCTTTTTCCTGCGGCAGGTGGACGATGACATCGGGCTGGTAGCGCTTGCCCTTCTCCACCTCGATATTGACCTGGGTGTGGTACTCGTGGCCCTCGCGCAGACCGCACTCGCTGAGGATCCGCGCCAGTACCACTTCCCCCCAGTTGCCCTGCTGCTTGCTGTCGCCCTTGAGGGCGCGAGTCAGCGCCGCCGCCTCTTCGGTCATGCGGGCATTGAGCTCGGCAAGGCGCTCCAGCTCGAACTTGAGGCTGTGGCGCTGAGCCGTCTCTTGGGCGTGGGTCTCCCCCACCTGACGACGAAAGCCCTCGAGCTGCTCTTTGAGCGGGGTGAGCAGCAGATCGAGGCTATTCTGGTTCAATTCGCGGAAGTTGCCGGAGTTTTGCTCGAAGATCCGGTTGGCGAGATTCTCGAACTGCTGGCTGAGGCGCTGCTCCGCCTCCTGTTGCAGTTGCAGCTTCTCGGCGGCGGCCAACCGTTCGCTGCGCAGGGTCGCTTCCGCATCCTTGAGGCGGGCGGTGAGCTTGATCAGCAGGGTCTGCTGCTGATCCAGCTTCTGCTGCCCCTGCATCCGCTCATCCTGCAACTCGTCGAAGCGATCCTGGAGCGCCTGATAACGCTCCTGCGCCAGCAGCAGCTCCTGAGCTTGCGCCGTGGCAGCCCGCCGCCCGATCAACCAGCCAAGCCCGAGAGCCAGTGCGGCGGCAGGCAGCAAGATCCCCCAAAACCCGGGGTCGATCATTTGCGGCTCCGCTGGCGCAGGAAGAGTTCGAGATAGCGGTTAACCAGGATCCAGATCACCACGTAGATGAGGTAGGCGGCCAGCACCACCCACTTGTGGGTGTTGACGCCGGTATCGAGCTCGGCAAACTCGATATCCTTGATGCGGCAGTAGGCCCACATCAGCAGGGGAAAGACATAGAGCAGGGACGCACGCCAGAGAAATAGCCACATATGATTTCATTCAACCACGTAAAAAGACCCGCCTAGCTTACACAAGGGCAACTGCGCTTGCGATCCTGACGGCCGCTATTCTCTGGCCTGCTTCCCGAAACTTCGATAAAATTAACCCCTAATAGGTATCAGGGGCGAGCATGACTCACTATTTCCTCCGTTGGCTGACACAAGGTTGGCAAGCTTCCCGCAAGCCCGCTGTGGTTTGCCATGAAGCGCGCCCGCCATGGGCCATCGAGGAGTCCCAGTACCTCTCCCTCTGCACCCGTTGTGGCGAGTGTTTCAAGGCCTGCCCGCGCGGTCTGCTCAAACCGGCCACCCAGGAGGAGTACGAGGGGAGCCCCATCGCCGGTACCCCGGTACTCGATCTCGCCTGCGGCCAGTGCAGCTACTGCGGCAGCTGCGCCAGAGCCTGTCCCACCGGCGCCCTCGACCTGCAACTGGGCCGGCAGGTGCAGACCCGGGTGCAGATTGAAGAGAGCTGTCAGGCACGGCAGGGCTTCTACTGCCTGCTCTGTGAAGATGCCTGCCCACAACAGGCGATCAAGGCCACGGCCGACGGCATCAACGTCAATATGGATGCCTGCAATGGCTGCGGTGCCTGCGGCCTCGCCTGCCTGCACGGCGCCATCACCCTGATCCGCCAGCCAGGCAGTCGCTAAAAACCACCTGCGTACAAAAGCAAAAGGGGCCATCAGGCCCCTTTCACATCTTGTTCAATATTCCGCGCCCCGTCAGGCCATGGTCACAATAGTCTCTTGCTCGATACCCAGCAGGTGGCAGAGACGGTTGGGATCGCGCACCGCATCAGCCAGAGTGTACTCACCCAGTACTTCGAGGAAGGCGTTCATGGCGCGGCGCAGAATGCCCTGAATGCGGCAACCGCCGGAGAGACGGCAGTTTTCTCGCTTGCAGTCGACCGGACAGAGCACATGCTCCATGTCCATCACCACATCCCGCAGGTTAATGGAGACCGCCGATCGACCGAGGCGGATACCGCCATGTTTGCCGCGTACCGTCTCGATGTACCCCTTGATGCCAAGCTGGTGCACAATTTTGACCACGTGGTTGCGAGAGATGCCGAAGGTATCGGCCACTTCAGTAATGGTCGACAGACGATCCCCCGGCTGAACCGCCAGGAAGGTCAGGGTACGCAGGGCGTAGTCGGTAAATCGTGTCAGTTGCATGGTCGCACTTGCCTCTTACTACAAGCCAGGAATCAGGACGACAACATTGAGCTAAGAGGCAGGAGACAACCGGTTTGCCTCTGTTTGCCCATTGGTTCGCCAGAGGGGGGCCTGTCTCTTAATCTGAGTTGCGGAGTGACAGGTTAAGAGCAGCACAACCGGGTGTCGATGAAGATGCACATAAATCGACACTTTCTTTGATTGATCGCAAACTTGCCGGGTTAGCCCGGCGTTTGCCCGCTTTATGGCGGGTAAATCTCCCGAATAGTCCCCTTCGCCAAGCCCCTTCGACCAGCAGCCATATGGCCCGCAAACCGACCCTCAATCGACCGTCAAAGAGGTGGTTCAGTGGGGTTGTTTCAGCCAGTTTTTCAGCGCAACCGAGGGGATGGAGCTCTCGGAGGCGACGGCAAACGCCCCCCAGTCCACCGCGCACTGCAACGCATCCTTGATGGCCATGCCCCGTGCCAGACCATGGATCAAGCCGCCAGCGAAAGCATCCCCTGCCCCCGTGGTATCAACCACTGAAACCGGCCGGGCGGCGACCCTGATCTGCTCCTCGCCATGGATGGCCACTGCGCCCGCCTTGCCTTCGGTCAACACCAGCCATTCGAGCTGCTCCCCCGCCAGCTGGCGGGCATGTTGCCAAGGGTCGCTCACATCGCCGAGATCGGAGCGGGAGGCCACCAGCACATGACAGGGGCGGCGCGCTTGGCCGCCCTTGGGATACTGGGCTACTACGAAGCTCTTGCCGAGCATCTGGCGCATGTAGCTGATGATGGCGGTGCCGGGATAGTTCACATAGAGGCAATCCACCCCCTCCAGCGGCAGATCGCCGGGCAGGTCGGGACGCCGCGGGCGGCGCAGTATGGTGCGCTCGCCAGTGGAGTCCACCAGGATCAGCAGCTCGCCGGTCTCGCCGCCAAAGCGCTCCACATGGCTGCAATCCAGCCCGTAACCGGCCGCCTGCTCCAGCAGCCAGTCGCCGGTCTCGTCCAGCCCGATACGGGAAGCAATGGTCACCTCGTGGCCCGCCCACACCAGCCCGATGCCGGTGTTGGCCGCGCCGCCTCCCAGCCTGCGCCCCTGATCCACATATTGCAGCCGGGCCCCCGCCACCAGCGGTTCGGAGAGGGAGAGCACATGATCACAGTTGAGATTGGCAAGCAGCAGAATGCGGGACATAGAGACCTCGGACGATGGAGATAGCCCAAAAGAGACAGGCTGAACCCCGAGTAGAGCCCAGCCTGACAGAAGAGACAACCGGCAGCGATCGGGAATCCGATCGGGATCAATAGATGGGCAGCTCCACCCCGGCCAGCAGCTCGTCGATACGCGCCTGACTCGGCTGCTGCATCACACTCTGGATCACCTCCTTGGTGAGATGGGGCGAGAAGGAGCTGATGAAGTCATACATGTAGTTCTGAAGCAGGATGCTCTTGCTGAAACAGATCTGCGCCGGACAGGGCTTGAACAGGTGCTCCAGATTGATGGAGACCAGCCCGGGGCTGTCGGTGTCGTTGGCCACCAGCGAGGAGATGATGCCGATGCCAAAGCCCAGCTCCACGTAGCGCTTGATCACTCCGGCATCCATCACCGTCATGTAGTAGCTCGGGGTGAGACCGGCGGCATGGAACACCTCGTCCTGCACCTGACGGCCAGTGGCGCCACTCTCGTAGCTGAGGATCGGGTAGTGGCAGAGCTGCTCCAGGGTCGGCTTCTTCACCTTGGCCAGCGGGTGATCCTGCGGCACCACCAGCGAGAGAGTCCAGAGGTAGGCGGGCAGCGCGATCAGCTCCTTGTCGAAGCCAATCTCGTGGGCAACGATGGAGAAATCGGAGTAGCCCTTGCTGATCTGCTCCTTGCTCGCCGACATCACCGGATGGAGGTGGAACGAGATCTTGGGGTACTTCTTGGTGAAGTAGGTGACCGACTTGGGCAGCAGATAGCGGGCGATGGTGTGGGTGGTGTGAATATTGAGGGTGCCCACGGTCGGATCCAGATACTCGCGGGAGATCGCCTTGATCTTGCTCTCGATGTTGAGCATCGCCTCGGCACACTTGATGATCTCCTCCCCCACCGGGGTGATGCGGTGCAAATGCTTGCCACGACGCTCGAAGATCCGCACTCCCAGCTCGCTCTCCAGCAGGCCAATCTGTTTGCTGACCCCGGGCTGACTGGTGAAGAGCGCATCGGAAGCCACGGACACATTGAGGTTGTGGTCCCGGATCGCGATCAAATACTTCAATTGCTGTAGTTTCAAGGCGTCACACTCTCACACTGGTTTGGCTCAGACAGCTTTGGCTCAGGCCGGGACGGCAATCAAGCCAGACAAACTGGCCGCCACATGGGCGGCCAGTGTACCATCCGATCCCGACATCTCAGCGCTTGATCCTTCATTTTGCTACAAAATCTAGCATCCGAAGGGGTGGCTGACAAACCGGGCTCAGGCCGCGCCAACCCGCAGCGGCAGGATCCCCAGAAACTGCAGCAGCCACTGCATCATGGTCGCCGAATCCACCTCCCCCTCCAGCGAGGAGAGACTGCTCTGGTAGCGCTCGTCGGGCAACAGGCCGCGGCGCCGCTCGATCAGCGCCCGGTTGTACTCCACCGAAAATTCCGGATGTCCCTGAATGGCCACTATGTTGTTCCCCTGCAGAAACATGAAGTTGGGACAAAAATCGTTGCCCGCCAGTCGGGTCGCCCCCGGCGGCAGCAGGGCCACCTGATCCTGATGACTGGCCAGAATGCGGATCTGATCCCGCGCTGGCGCCATCCAGGGCTCATCTGCCAGCATGGGATGCACCGACACTCCCAGCCCCCATCCCTTGGTGGACTTCACCACCTCGCCGCCCAGCGCCTGGGCGATCACCTGATGACCGAAGCAGACACCGGCCAGCTTGACGTCGGCATCGTGCGCCTGGCGGATCCATGCCCGCAGTGCCTGAATCCAGGGGATATCACTGTAAGCATCGTGGCGCGAGCCTGTGATAAGCCAGGCATCGCACTCGTGCAGATCCTCCGGCAGCTCCCCATCGAGAGCCGACCAGACCCGAAATTCCAGTTCGGGGGCCAGGGCCGCAAAGCCCCTGATAAACATCTCGGAGTAAACAGGGCCAAAACGATCAGCCAGATCGGGATCGAGCCGGTCACAATCGAGAATTCCCAATCGCATCTGTTGTTCCTTTACAGAGTTCGCCCCCGCCAATCATCGACCGGCGGGGGCAAGAGGTTAGGCCATGAGCACGCGCCAGCGCGTCACTTCATGGTCGGCATGGAGAACTCGGCACCACTGCGCAGGCTCTGGGGCCAGCGCGCCGTCACCGTCTTCATCCGGGTATAAAAGCGAACCCCGTCCGGCCCGTGCATGTTGAGCGGCCCGAAGATGGAGCGCTTCCAGCCGCCAAAGCTGTGAAACGCCATCGGCACCGGAATGGGAACGTTCACCCCTACCATACCGACCTGCACCCGCGCCGTGAAGTCCCGCGCGGTGTCGCCGTCACAGGTAAAGATGGCGGAGCCGTTGCCGTACTCGTGCTCGTTGATGAGGCGCAGCGCCGTCTCGTAGTCAGGCACCCGCACGATGGAGAGCACAGGGCCAAAGATCTCCCCGCGGTAGATGCGCATCTCGGGGGTCACCTCGTCAAACAGGCAGCCACCGATGAAGTAACCCTCGTCGTGGCTCAGCGTGCGGCCATCGACCCGCAGCACAGCCCCCTCGGCCACCCCCTGATCCACGTAGCCGCGCACCTTGGCCAGATGCTCCTTGCTGATGAGCGGCCCCATTTCGTTCTCCGGGCTCTGGCCCAGCCCCGGGCCCACCCGCAGTTTTTCCACCAGCGGCGTCAGCTTGGCCACCAGCGCATCGGCTGTCTCGTCCCCCACCACCACGGCCACCGAAATAGCCATACAGCGCTCGCCCGCCGCCCCATAAGCAGCCCCCATCAGGGCGGAGACCGCCTGATCGAGGTCCGCATCCGGCATCACCACCATGTGATTCTTGGCGCCGCCCAACGCCTGCACCCGTTTGCCGTGGGCAGAGGCGGTGGCATAGATGTACTGGGCGATGGGGGTGGAGCCGACAAACGACACGGCACCTACTCGCGGGTCGGTCAGCAGCACATCCACCACCTCCTTGTCACCGTTCACCACGTTGAGCACGCCGTCAGGCAGACCGGCCTCCTTGAGCAGCTCGGCCATCCGCAACGAGAGGGAGGGATCCTTCTCGGAGGGTTTGAGAATAAAGGTGTTGCCGCAGGCGATGGCGACCGGGAACATCCAGAGCGGCACCATGGCCGGGAAGTTGAACGGGGTGATACCGGCGCAAACCCCCACCGGCTGCATCATGGAGTAGCTGTCTACCCCACGGCCGACGTTGAGGGAGTGCTCCCCCTTGAGCAGATGGGGAATGCCGCAGGCAAACTCCACCACCTCCAGCCCGCGGGTCAGCTCACCCTGCGCATCGGAGAAGACCTTGCCGTGTTCGCGGCTGATGAGCTGGGCCAGCTCGTCTCTGTGCTGCTCCATCAACTCCTTGAAGCGGAAAAAGACCCGGGCCCGCACCAGCGGCGGGGTTTGCGACCAGTCGGCAAAGGCGCGCTCGGCGATGGCGATCGCCTCCTGACACTCGGCGGCACTCGACAGCCCCACGCTCCCCTGCTGCTTGCCGCAGGCGGGATTGAAGATGGCACCCTGGCGCTCGCTGCGACTCTCCTGCGGCTGGCCGTTGATGAAGTTGCTGACCCTGTATGTCATGTATCCTCCGTGATAACTGATGTGGTAAATGCGCTGAGCAAATCAACGCAAGGCCCCGCAGTGCGGGGCCATCAAATATGGGTTAGGGTTGTGCCTGCAGGGCATCCTGCAGCAGGGTGAAGAGATCGTCGATCTGGCTGCGCTCGATGATAAGGGGTGGCGACAGGGCGATGATGTCGCCGGTCACCCGGATCAGAGCCCCCTTCTCGAAGCAGCGCACAAACACCTCATAGGCGCGCTTGCCCGGCGCATCCGGCATCGATTCCAGCTCGATACCCGCCACCAGCCCGTAGTTGCGCACATCCTTCACATGCTTGCAGCCCTTCAGCGAATGGGCCGCCTCCTCCCAGTAGCCCGCCAGATCGGTGGCACGGCTGAGCAGGTTCTCGTTACGATAGATCTCGAGGGTCGCGAGCCCCGCAGCAGCAGCCACCGGATGACCGGAGTAGGTGTAGCCGTGGAACAGCTCGATAGCCCCCTTGCCTGCCGCCATCATGTCGTCATAAATGTGCTTCTGCACCAGCACCGCGCCCATGGGGATAGCGCCGTTGGTGAGCCCCTTGGCGCAAGTGATCATGTCGGGGATGACATCGAACTCCTGTGCGGCGAAGGGGGAGCCGAGGCGACCGAAACCGGTGATCACCTCGTCAAAAATCAGCAGGATGCCGTGCTTGGTGCAAATCTCCCGCAGCCGCTTGAGGTAGCCTTTGGGGGGCATCAGCACGCCGGTACTGCCAGCGATGGGCTCGACGATCACCGCCGCGATATTGCTGGCATCGTGCAGGAAGACGATCTTCTCCAGCTCGTCGGCCAGCGCCACATCCTCCTCGGGCAGCCCTTTGGTGAAGGCATTTTTGGCGATATTGAGGGTATGCGGCAGATGATCAACCCCGGTCAGCAGGGAGCCGAACCACTTGCGGTTGCCGGGGATCCCCCCCACCGAGATGCCGCCAAAGCCGACCCCGTGATAGCCACGCTCGCGGCCAATCAGCCGGGTGCGGGTGCCCTGACCGCGAGCCCGCTGCCAGGCCAGCGCGATTTTGAGCGCGGTATCGACCGACTCGGAACCCGAGTTGGTGTAGAAGACGTGGCCAAACCCCTTGGGAGCGATCTCCACCAGCCGGTTGGCCAGCTCAAACGGCAGGGGGTGGCCCATCTGGAATGTTGGCGCGAAATCGAGATGGGAAATCTGCTGAGAGACCGCCTCGGCGATCTCGCGCCGACCATGGCCCGCGTTGCAACACCAGAGTCCAGCCGTGCCATCCAGTATCTTGCGACCATCCTCTGAGTGATAATACATCCCCTCTGCCGACTTCAGGATACGCGGCGCCGCCTTGAACTGCTGGTTGGCGGTGAACGGCATCCAGAAGGCGGACATGTCGGAGGGCGTATTGATGTCGCTGATCGGTTTCATGGTCACCTCATCCTTAAGGTGTTTAGCAACTGTCGGCCAATGCCTATTAAATTAAACACCTGAATCCATAAAAAAGGGCCCGTTATCGCCCTGTCTGGTGCCACCCCTAGCTAGACGCATCAGCAGGGTGGTATAAGATATTTAACACAATTTTAATAATAGTAAACAGTCAAGGAGTGTCTATAGATGGATATCGGTCACCGCCTCAAGGCGGTTCGCACCAAGGCGGCCCTCTCCCAGCGCGAGCTGGCCAAGCGCTCCGGTGTGACCAACGGATTTATCTCCCAGATCGAGAAAAATCAGGTGAGCCCCTCTGTCGCCTCCCTGCGCAAGGTGCTGGAAGGCATCCCCATGTCGCTGGCCAGCTTCTTCACCGAAGAGACTGAAATGGGCACCGAAGTGATCTTCCGCGCCGCCGATATGCCGGATCTCGGCACGTATCCCATCAGCTACCGGCTGGTCGGGCACAGCCGCGCCAACCGCGCCATCGGCATGTTGCAGGAGGTGCTGCCACCGGGCGCCGACACCGGCGACGACATGCTGAGCCACGAGGGTGAAGAGTGCGGCATCGTCATCAAGGGCGAAGTTGAAGTGACCGTGGGCGAGCAGATCTACCTGCTGGGCGCCGGGGATGGCTACTACTTCGACAGCCGCACCCCCCACCGTTTTCGCAATAGTGGCGAACAGGAGTGCGTGCTGATCTCGGCCAACACCCCCGCCAGTTTCTGACATTCAAACGCGCATCGGCAGGGGAGCAATGTTTAATGAATTGTTACAAGATGGATTTACAAGCGGCTGGATGTTTAGCATATTGATACGCGGAAACTGACTTTTGCCGGTTCAAGGAGTGAACATGAGTGACCTGACCCTGGCCCAGTGGCAACACAAGGCCGCCCATCTGACCCTGCCCTCGCAAGCCTTTATCAACGGCAGCTATCGGGATGCCGTCAATGGCGCCACCTTCGATTGCATCAACCCGGCCAACGGCAAGCTGCTGACCAAGGTGGCTGCCTGCGATGCCGCCGATGCCGAACTGGCGGTACAGGCTGCCCGTGACGCCTTCAACGACAAGCGCTGGAGCGGCCTGCCGCCGAAACAGCGCAAGCAGGTCATGCAGCGTTTCGCCGAGCTGATGCGCCTTAACAAGGTTGAGCTGGCGCTGCTGGAGTCGCTGGATATGGGTAAACCCATCGGCGACGCTATGGGCTATGACGCCCCCGCCGCCGCCAACTGCATCGCCTGGAACGCCGAAGCGATCGACAAGATCTACGATCAGGTCGCCCCGGTGGAGGAGTCAGCACTGGCGCTGGTGACCCGCGAAGCGCTCGGGGTGGTTGCCGCCATCGTGCCATGGAACTTCCCGCTGGTGATGGCCTGCTGGAAGCTGGGTCCGGCGCTCGCTACCGGCAACTCGGTCATTCTCAAGCCTTCCGAAAAATCCCCCCTGACCGCCCTGCGTATCGCAGGTCTGGCCAAGGAGGCGGGCATTCCGGACGGTGTGTTCAACGTGCTGCCTGGCTTTGGCCACACCGTGGGCGAGGCGCTGGCCATGCATATGGATGTGGACTGCATCACCTTCACCGGCTCCACCAAGATCGGTAAACATCTGGTGGAGTGCTCCGGCAAGTCCAACCTCAAGCGCGCCTTTATGGAGTGCGGCGGCAAGAGCCCCAACATCATACTGGCCGACGCACCGGATCTGGACGCTGCGGCCAAGAGCGCCGCTGGCGCTATCTTCTACAACCAGGGCGAGGTGTGCACCGCAGCCTCCCGCCTGCTGGTACAAAACAGCATCAAACCGCAATTTATGGAGCGACTGCTGGCCCATGCCCGCGAGTGGATCTCGGCCAACCCGCTCGACCCTGCGACCCGCATCGGCGCCATGGTGGATCACATCCAGATGGAGCAGGTGCTGCGCTATATCGAGATTGGCAAGCAGGAGGGGGCCAAGCTGCTGCTGGGTGGCAACCGCACCAATATGGAGAGTGGCGGCTTCTATATCGAACCCACTATTTTCGACGACGTGACCCCGCAGATGCGCATATTCCGCGAGGAGATCTTCGGCCCTGTGCTGGCGGTGACCGGCTTCGATACGCTGGAAGAAGCCATTGCGCTCGGCAACGACACCGACTATGGGCTGGCGGCGGCGATCTGGACGGCTGATCTCAACAAGGCGGTGAAAGGCTCGCGCGCCCTGCGCGCCGGTACCGTGTTCGTCAACAACTGGGACGGTGGTGACATGACCATGCCGTTTGGCGGCTTCAAACAGTCCGGTAACGGTCGCGACAAGTCACTTCATGCGCTGGAGAAGTACACCGAGCTGAAAAGCACCTGGATTCAGCTGGAATAACACGACAAAGCAGCACTATCCGATCAAAAAGGGGGAGAAATCCCCCTTTTGCATTTTTGGCCTTCCATCACCGGGCTCAATCCTTATAATGATAAAAAAGCCAACATGTTAAATATAAAGACAAAAATGCTATTTTTTCTGGGAAGCGTACTTTTTCTGGTGATCGGTTTGCCCCTGCTGTTCTTCGTGCTGGGGCACGGCGAGGCCTACGTGACCTGGGGCCCCTGGATCTCCGCCATCGCCCTGATGTTGTGGTTGTTGATGGACGTCGACAAGATCCGCCGTGGTAAAGGCTGACCTGCCAGCCACACTCCTCCTATCCCTCAAACTTCGTTTATTCGCTTCTTTCCCCGCAAAAGGATCGCTACACTGATTTTTTGCGATGTTTTCCCGCATCCAACGCTTCAGTAAAGGTCATCCGCATGCCGCAACAGATCCAGCGTCAGGGCGTCATCTACGCCCTGTGCGCCTATACCCTTTGGGGCATAGCCCCCATCTATTTCAAGACCATCTCTGCCGTTCCGGCCGCCGAGATCCTGACCCACCGGATGATCTGGTCCTGCGTGCTGCTGATGGTACTCACCCTGGCAGGGCGCCAGTGGCACAAGGTGCAGGCGGTACTGCGCCAGCCAAAAGTGCTGCTCACCCTGGCGTTTACCTCGGTCACCGTCGGCGGCAACTGGTTGCTGTTCATCTGGGCCATCAACAACGGCCATATGCTGGATGCCAGCCTCGGCTACTACATCAACCCGCTGTTCAACGTACTGTTGGGAATGGTGTTTCTGAGCGAGAAGCTGCGCCGCCTGCAGTGGTGGGCGGTGGCGCTGGCCTTTGCCGGGGTGGCCATCCAGCTTATCGCCTTTGGCTCCTTGCCCTGGATTGCGCTGGTGCTGGCGTCGAGCTTTGCCATCTATGGGCTGGTGCGCAAAAAACTGGCCCTCGATGCCCTCACTGGTCTGCTGATCGAAACCATGATCATGCTGCCGCCAGCGGCCATCTATCTGTGGGGCTTTGCCGACAGCCCCACCAGCCATCTCACCCAGAACGACTGGCACCTCAACCTGCTGCTGATCGCCGCAGGCGCCGTCACCACGGCCCCCCTGCTCTGCTTCACCGCCGCCGCGACCCGGCTCAAGCTCTCCACCCTGGGCTTCTTCCAGTACATAGGCCCCAGCCTGATGTTCATCCTCGCGGTCACCCTCTATGGGGAAGCACTGGCGATGGACAAACTGCTCACCTTTGCCTGCATCTGGAGCGCGCTGGTGCTGTTCAGTCTGGATGGGCTGCGCAGCGGCAAAGCCGCGCCAAGCCGGACCTGACACCGCCTCACCACCATCGACCCCGGCTCATCAGCCGGGGTTCTTTTTCGTGCCACCGGCGGTTTTCAGACTGCTACTCCCCCTTCTCCAGAGCCGACTCGCCATCAACAGACCACACCCGAGTCGCACCATCCCGCCAGAGAGCTATGCTATCCATGAACGGAGCCGAATGGAGGCAACATGCTCAAACACATTCACGACAGATCCCTGCTTTTTGGTCAGGTTCTGGGGATCATGGTCATTATCACGCTGATCTCCATCAGCTTTTTCGGGCTTTATTCGGTCCGGAGCGCAGCCGATCAGATGGGACAGGGGAAGGATGTGGTAGCCGATATTCTGCCGCCACCTCTCTACCTCATCGAATCCCAGTTGCAGGTCTACACCCTGCTCCATGCCAAACCGGAGGAGCGGGAGGCACTGCTGCAAACCCTCGCCCGACTGCAGCAAGAGTTCGAGAGCCGTAACCGCTTCTGGCAAGAGAGCAGCCTGAACGAGCCCCTCAGAGAGCTGCTGCTGGGGGAGCAAAAAGTGCAGGGGGAACTGTTCTGGCAGTTGCTCAACGACAAGTTTGTCCCCGCCATCAAGGCGGGGGATCTGGCGCAGGCGGGCGCGCTTGCGGCACGCCTGCACACCCTCTATAACGCCCACCGGCTAGGGGTGGACGCCACAGTCATCCGCGGCAACCAGTATGCCGCCGAGCAGATGGCCCATCTCGCCAACACCACCCGACTCTGCTACGGCCTGCTGTTGTGCGCTGCAATGCTGGGGGCCGGGCTCATCTTCTGGCTGGGACGCCCCACCCAACAGCGGCTGCAGGCCGCTGGCAAGGCGACCGCCGCCATCGCCGAAGGGGAGTTGAACCGCCCCATGCCAGAGCCGGGCCTCGATGCCATCGGCGAGCTGATCCGCCAGATCGGGGCCATGCGTGACCAGCTGGCAACCCTGGTGGAGTCCCTGCAACGCAGCGCCAGTACGCTGGATGATCGCGCCACCAGCCTGACCGCCATGGCACAACGGCACACCGATGACAGTCAGGCACAGGTCGGGGCGGCCCACCATATCGAACAGGCCATCGAACAGCTCACCCACTCCATTGAACAGGCGGGTAGCCAGCTGCATCAGGTAGGGGAGCAAACCCTGCAGTCAGCAGAGCGGGCACAAGAGGCGACGATCGCCATCCACACTGTGGAACAGGTGATCGGGGAGCAAGTCACGGGCGTGAAGCAGGTCTCCCATACCATTTCGGATCTGGCTGGCCTCTCGCAGCAGATTGCCGGGCTGGCGGGCGCCATTCACGATATAGCGGAGCAGACCAATCTACTGGCGCTGAACGCCGCCATTGAAGCGGCGCGGGCAGGTGAACAGGGACGCGGTTTTGCCGTGGTGGCGGATGAAGTACGCTTGCTGGCGACCCGCACCGGCAGCGCCACCACCGAGATCAACACCATCATCGGCAAGATTCAGGATGTCAGCCTGCGCGCCGCCAGCGAGATGGATACCGAGCTGGCCCGGGTCGAACAGGCGGTCACTCACACGATGACAGCGCGCCAGAGCGTCGCCCGGATCGCGCAGAGCTGCGAGGAGATCAACCAGCGCATCGCTCAGGTCGATCAGTTGATGAGCGATGAGACCCGGTTGGTACAAGGGATCCACCATCAGGTCGGCGAGATGTCGCGGTTGGCTGCCGAGGCCAACCAGAGCGCCAGTCAGGCCGCCGAAGAGGCGACCATGGTCGCCCAGCACGCCCGCATCCTGACCAGGCAGACTCACCACTTCCATCTCGACACCACCCGCCATTGATCCCCGGCGCTGACGGGAGTCAGCGCTCCCCTTTTTCTCTGCACTGGTTAAATGGGTAGCATTAGACTCCATGAGGGAATAGGATCCGCCCCTCTAAAAACCAACTTCAAGGATCAACTGACATGACTCGAAAATGGTCGCTCCCCATCGTGGCAATCGCGGGGGGAGCGTTACTCTGGCTTGGCAATACTTTTGGTATGAAATGGGCTCTGATGGCCCTGATCGGATTCGGCTTCGGCTTCACCCTCTCCTTCAGTCGCTTCGGCATCGTATTCGGTTGGCGCGAAATGCTGACCAAACGCAACAGCTACTACGTGCGGGTTCACCTGCTCACCATCGCCATCGAAATTCTGCTGTTCACCACCTTCCTCTCCTTTAGCCACGCCCTCTTTGGCGATGCCATGGTGGGTAACGTGATGGCTATCGGCATTCCCTTCATCGTCGGTGCCTTCCTGTTCGGCATCGGCATGCAGCTGGCAGGCGTCTGTGCCACCGGCACTCTTTACTGCTGCGGCGAGGGGCAACCCCGCTTCTGGCTGGTGCTGATCTGCTACGGCATCGGCACCCTCATCAGCAACCAGTTCCGCCCCGAACTGGAGGCTACCTTCTCCAGCCATGTGGTATTGGCCCGGGATCTGACCGGCAATCTCTGGAGCGGCATGCTGCTCAACCTGGCGCTGGTCGCTGCGCTGTTCCTGCTGTTTCGCAAGAGCGAACTCAAGCGCACCGGCGAGCTCAAGCCCCTCTTCAGCGGCGGCAATCTGTTCTGGCGCGATGGCCGCTTCACCGTGCTGACCGGCGGCATCATCATCGCCCTGCTCAACTCGTCCGTGGTCGCTCTGCACGGCTCGGCCTGGACCATCACCGGGGCCGTCTATGACATGGCGCTACGCGGCGCCTCCCTGTTCGGCCTGTTCGAGGGCAACCCCAAGCTGGCCCAGCCGCTCTTCATCAATCCCATGGTCGGCATGTTCTGGCTCGGCATACTGGGGGCCATGCTGGCGCGCTGTTTGAGCGGTGGCGGCACCTTCGCCCCGATGCGGCTCGGCAACAGTCTGGCCTCCATCCTCGGCGGCCTGCTGATGGGGATGGGGGCTATGTACGCCGCCTGCAACCTCGGCGGCTTCTTCGATGGCACGGCATCTGGCAGCCTGCACGGCTGGGTCTGGATGTTGATGGCCCTCGCAGGCAGCCTCATCGGCATTCGCTTGCGCCCGCTGTTCGGGCTCTGAGGCTTGACATCGTAAACACCCCATAAGAAACGGGAGGCCAAGCCTCCCGTTTTACATTTATTCCTCCCGTCGCTCTGCTTATTGGACAGGCTGGGAAACCCCTTCCAGATGGATTTCCACCCGGCGATCCGGTGCCAGACAGGCGATCAGCTCCTGCTTGGAGCGGCTGGCACAGCTGCTGCCAGTGACCGGATTGGCCTTGCCACGCCCCTCGACTCGTACCTTGTCGGCATACAAGCCTTTGGATACCAGATAGCTGGCCACGCTCTGGGCCCGCTTCTCGGAGAGGGCCAGGTTGTAGTTGTCGGAGCCGATGCGGTCGGTATAACCGATGACAGTTGCGACGCCATCTTTCGGATTGGCCGCCACAATCTGGCTGAACAGGGCATCGAGCGCCTGATTGGCAGCCGGTTTCAGGGTCGCTTTGTTGAACTCGAACAGCACATCGGAACTCAGACTGAAGGTCTTGGGCTCAACCACGGCTACAGGTGCCGGTTCGGCTGCCGGAGCGGGCGCCGGTGCTACGACCTCGCCTCCTTGCTGACCGAAGCGATAGAGCATCCCGAACGAGATCAGGCCGTTATCCATCTCGATACCGGAGCGATCGAGAGACGCATCACCCAGCGGCGTGGTGTACTGGTACTCCAGACGGGCAGCCCAGTCACGATCGATGGCGTATTCGGCACCCAGCGCACCAACGAAGGCGGCGCCATGCTTCTTGCCGGTATCGCTCACACCACCACCGCTGATCTTGCTATCTGTCCAGGCATAGGCGCCACCGAGTCGGCCATAAAGATCGATCACATTGGTGGCAGGGAAGCTGATCTTCATGGTGGCCTGCACAAGCTGGCTCTTCGCCTCACCAGTGAGCGCCGTTACACCGCTGCCCCCTTTCAGCTCATATTTGCCCAACCAGTCATAGCCCAGCTCAAAACCAAGATTCGGGTTGAGTTGATAGCCAGCAAATACCCCTAACCCCAGATCGTCGGTGTTCTCGCTATTGTCACCTACCAAGCTGAAGGCGTCGGCGATATCCTGGTTTTTATCAACTCCGTAATAGTTCGACCAACCGGCCTTGCCACCGACATACCAGGTATTGTCCTGAGCGGCGGCCTGCACGGCTCCGGCCGCCAGCAAACCACTGACCAATACGGCAAGCATGGATTTATTCATATTTTCGCCTCTGCAATAAGTCGTTATGGGCGCCTGAGTGCGCACTCTTCCCTGTGTGAAGCCGTCAGGCGGCCTCTCCGCTATTCAGGGTATCCCATCCGAACGCAGCCTCAAATGACCAAGCCATCAGGAGTGTGAGCTTGCCAGCAATATCCGGCGTAAAAATCACCTGTGTACCTATTCACACTGTTTTGCCAGTTAAACCATGACGTTGCGTCGTACGGAGTGAACCTATCCACACGCAGCAATAGAAAAGGGAGGACAACGCCTCCCTCCTTCTTCATAGCGATCTCGCCATCAACTAGCCAGGAATAACCGGTAGGCGGGGTCGTCGCTCACCTCTTTCCAGCCGTAGCCAATCTCGCGCAGGTAGTCGTGGAAGGCGGCCACGTCCTCGTCCGGCAGCTCGAAGGCGCAGAGCACCCGGCCGTAGTCGGCACCGTGGTTGCGGTAGTGGAACAGGCTGATGTTCCAGCGACAGCCCAAGGTCTCGAGGAAGCGCATCAGGGCACCCGGCTGCTCCGGAAACTTGAAGCTGTAGAGACGTTCACCAAGGGGCCGGGCCGGGCGGCCGCCAATCATATAGCGCACATGATTCTTGGCCAGCTCGCTCTCGGTCATGTTGACCACCGGATAGCCGTTGCCGCCGAGCTGATCGATGATCTGACCCAGCTCCTCGTCACCGCCGGTGAGGCGCACCGAGACGAACAGCGACGCCTGCTCGGCATCGGCATAGCGGTAGTTGAACTCGGTCACCATGCGCGGCCCCAGCTGACGACAAAAGTCGAGGAAGGCTCCCTTGCGCTCGGGTATGGTCACCGCCAGCATGCCCTCGCGCTTCTCGCCGATCTCGCAGCGCTCCGACACGTAGCGCAGGCTGTGGAAGTTGACGTTGGCGCCGGAGAGAATGGCCGCCATCCGCCCCCCTTTGACCTGTTCCCGCTCGCTGTAGGCCTTAAGGCCCGCCAGAGACAGGGCACCCGACGGCTCGGCGATGGCGCGGCAGTCGTCGAAGATGTCTTTCAGTGCGGCGCAGATCTGGTCGTTGGAGACGGTTACCACTTCATCAAGATACTGGTTGCACAGGCGGAAGGTCTCCTCGCCGATGCGCCTGACCGCCACACCGTCGGCAAACAGCGAAACGCGTTCCAGATTGACCGGCTCGCCCGCTGCCATGGCCGCCTTGAGGCAGGCTGAGCCTTCCGCTTCCACCCCGATCACCTTCACATCCGGCAGCAGCTGTTTGATATAGACCGCCACCCCGGCGGCCAGACCGCCGCCACCTACCGGCACGAAGACGTGGGTGAGGTGAATGTCCTGATCCAGCAGCTCCTTGCCGATGGTGCCCTGCCCGGCGATCACCTCGACGTCATCAAACGGCGGGATCAGGGTGTAGCCCTCCAGTTCGGCGAGGCGGCGGCTCTCGGCATAGGCCTCGTCAAAGCTGTTGCCAAACAGCATGACATTGCCGCCCTGCCGGCGCACCGCATCGATCTTGATGTCCGGCGTGGTCTTGGGCATCACGATGATCGCCTTGATGCCGAGCTTGGCGGCCGACAGGGCGACCCCCTGCGCGTGGTTACCTGCAGAGGCGGCGATGACGCCGCGCGCCTTCTGCTCCTCGGTCAGGGTGGCGATCTTGTGGTAGGCACCGCGCAGCTTGAAGGAGTGGACCGGTTGCAGATCCTCCCGCTTCAGGCTGACGTGGTTGCCGAGCCGCTCGGAGAGTTTCTTCAGGGTTTGCAAGGGGGTGACCCGCGCCGCCTCGTAGACGGGGGAGAGCAACACCTTGCGTAGATAATCCGCCGCAGAGACCATGATTTATTCCCCCAGCATTGAGCGATCGCGCACCGCGCCTTTATCAGCGCTGGTGGCGAACATGGCGTAGGCGCGCAGGGCAAAGGAGACCTGACGCTGACGATCGAGCGGCTTCCAGCCACGGGCTTCAACGGCAACACGGCGGGCAGCCAGCACGCTGTCGGCCACCTCCAGCACCATGCTGCGGGCCGGGATATTGATGCTGATGATGTCGCCATCCTCCACCAGACCTATGGTGCCGCCGGAAGCAGCCTCCGGCGAGACGTGGCCGATGGAGAGGCCCGAGGTACCGCCGGAGAAGCGGCCATCGGTGATGAGGGCACACGCCTTGCCGAGTCCCATGGATTTCAGATAGGTGGTGGGGTAGAGCATCTCCTGCATGCCCGGACCCCCTTTCGGCCCTTCGTAGCGGATCACCACTACTTCGCCTGCTTTCACGGTACCATCGAGGATGCCGTTCACCGCGCTCTCCTGACTCTCGAACACCCGTGCCGGGCCGCGGAAGGTGAGGTTCTCCTCATCCACACCGGCAGTCTTGACGATGGCACCATTGACCGCGAGGTTGCCGGAAAGCACGGCAAGGCCGCCCTCCTGGCTGTAAGCGTTGTCCAGCGAGCGGATGCAGCCTTCGGCTCGGTCCAGATCCAGCTCTGGCCAGCGGCAATCCTGACTGAACGCTTTGGTGGTGCGGATGCCGGCCGGCCCAGCGCGGTAGAAGTCCACCACCTCCTGACTCGGCTGGCGGCTGACGTCATATTCATTGAGCTGTTCGACGAGGGAGCAACCCAGCACGGTACGGGTATCGCCATGCACCAGACCCGCTTTTTCCAGCTGGCCCAGAATGGCGACCACGCCACCGGCACGGTGCACATCTTCCATATGGTATTTCTGGGTGGAGGGTGCCACCTTGCAGAGCTGTGGCACCTTGCGTGACATGCGGTCGATATCGGCCATGGTGAAGTCGACACCTGCCTCCTGCGCTGCCGCCAACAGGTGCAGCACGGTATTGGTGGATCCGCCCATGGCGATATCCAGCGCCATGGCATTCTCGAACGCTGCCTTGGTAGCGATATTGCGCGGCAGGGCGGTCTCGTCATCCTGCTCATACCAGCGCTTGGCCAAAGTCACGATGCGCTGACCCGCCAGCTTGAACAGCTGCTCGCGATCGCTGTGGGTCGCCAGCATGGAGCCGTTACCCGGCTGGGAGAGACCCAGCGCCTCGGTCAGGCAGTTCATGGAGTTGGCGGTAAACATGCCGGAGCAGGAGCCGCAAGTAGGGCAGGCACTGCGCTCCACCTGTTCGCTCTGGGCGTCCGACACCTTGGGGTCGGCGCCCTGGATCATGGCATCCACCAGATCCAGCTTGATGATCTGGTCGGAGAGCTTGGTCTTGCCCGCTTCCATCGGGCCGCCGGAGACAAAAATGACCGGGATATTGATACGCAGGGCCGCCATCAGCATCCCCGGGGTGATCTTGTCGCAGTTGGAGATGCAGACCATGGCGTCGGCGCAGTGGGCGTTGACCATGTACTCCACCGAGTCGGCGATCAGCTCCCGCGATGGCAGGGAGTAGAGCATGCCGCCGTGGCCCATGGCGATGCCGTCATCCACGGCGATGGTGTTGAACTCTTTGGCAACGCCCCCCGCGGCTTCGATCTCGCGCGCCACCAGCTGGCCCAGATCCTTGAGGTGGACGTGGCCCGGCACGAACTGGGTGAAGGAGTTGACCACGGCGATGATAGGCTTGCCGAAATCCTGATCGGTCATTCCGGTAGCACGCCACAGGGCGCGGGCCCCGGCCATGTTACGTCCGTGGGTGGTGGTGGCGGATCTCAACTTCGGCATGTCTCTACTCCCTGAATGCCCATATGGGCTCGATGCGTTATGCGGTGATGATACGAGTGGATCGGAATCGATCCTGGTGAAGGCTCCTCTGGGAAGCGCTCACCGGAAGCGACTCGGGGAGGCATGACGCCTCCCCTCTCTTATCAGTCGTTGACGGGCGTCAGCCAGCCCCACTTGTCCTCGGTCTTGCCATTGAACAGGCCGAAGAAGGCGTTTTGCAGCTGCTCGGTCACCGGGCCACGGTTGCCAGCGCCCACCTTCATCCGATCAACTGAGCGCACCGGGGTCACTTCGGCGGCTGTGCCGGTCATAAAGATTTCGTCCGCCACATAGAGCGCCTCACGGGGCAGTGCCTGCTCGCGCACCTCGTAACCAAGATCACGGGCCAGCGTCATGATGGTATCGCGGGTGATGCCGGGCAGGATGGCAGCGGTGGCAGGCGGGGTGAACAGCACGCCGTTCTTCACCAGAAACAGGTTCTCCCCCGCCCCTTCGCTCAGGTAGCCGTTCACATCCAGCGCCAGCCCCTCGGCGAAGCCGTTGCGCTTGGCCTCGCGGCTGATCAGCTGGGAGGACAAATAGTTGCCGCCCGCCTTGGCACCGGTGGGAATGGTGTTGGGGGCGAGCCGGTTCCAGGAGGTGACGCAGACATCCACCCCGTTTTTCAGTCCCTCTTCCCCCAGATAGGCGCCCCACGGCAGGGCGGCCACCATCAGGTCGGCCTTGGCATCCAGCGGCGGATGCAGCCCCAGCCCCACGTTGCCGACAAAGGCCAGCGGGCGCAGATAGCCGCTCTTCAGGCCGTTCTCGCGCACCACGGTGCGGCAGGCTTCATTCACGTCGGACTCGCTGTAGGGGACGTCCATCCAGTAGATCTTGGCGGAGTCGAACAGGCGGCGGGTGTGCTCCTGCAGACGGAAAATGCAGGTGCCTTTGGGGGTATCGTAGGCACGCACCCCCTCAAACACCGAGGAGCCGTAGTGCAGGGCGTGGCTCATCACGTGCACCTGGGCATCCTGCCAGGGCACCAGTTTGCCATTGAACCAGATGTATTGGGGGTGAGTGGCGGATTGGGAAGGCTGTGACATTGGCTTGGCTCCTTAAGCTCTGATCCGGGGTTGCTGTTCCAGTGCATCGACCCGGGAGACGTCCACCAGCTTAACCAGCTGGCTCCACAACTGCTGGATGGGACGCACCGACTCGACAGTAACCGTGATCCGCAGCTGTTGGCAATCCTGCTCCATGTTGAGAGCGCAGAGAGCGAAGCCGCGGTGACGCACCACCCGCAGCACCCGCTCCATCACTTCGGGTCTGGGTTGGGCATGGATATGCAGGGTGTGCTGTGCAAATGCTGGCTGGGCAAGGGTGTGCGGGTTCATGGGCGTTGCTCCATCATCTTGTGGTTGGCGACTCCCGGCGGAACCAGGGGCCAGACGTTTTCTTCCTCTGAAATAGCCACATGCAGCAGATAGGCGCCTTCGCTTGCCAGCAGGCGATCGAGGGCACCGGCTATCTGCTCCTTGCATGTGATGGTCTCGCCCGGAATGCCGAAGGCGGCAGCCAGGGCGACGAAATCGGGGTTGTCGGAGAGGATGGTCTCGCTGTAGCGGCCGTCGAAAAATAGCTCCTGCCACTGGCGCACCATGCCGAGGCGCTGGTTATCCAGCAGCACCATCTTCACCTTGAGCTGGGCCCGGCGGATGGTGCCGAGCTCCTGCACGTTCATCATGAAAGAGCCATCACCGCTCACCAGCACCACTTCATCCTCCGGGCGCGACATCTTGGCGCCGATGGCGGCGGGCAAACCAAACCCCATGGTGCCGAGACCGGCGCTGGAGAGGTGGTTGCGCGGGCTGGTGAAGCGCATATGCTGGGCCACCCACATCTGATGCTGACCCACGTCGCAGGCGACCACGCTGCTCTCCGGCAACTTGGCAGAAAGCTGCTTGAGCAGGGCTGGGGCGTAGATGGCCTGACCCGGGTGGTCGTAGCGAAATGCATATTCGCGGGCCATGTTCGCGCAGTGTTCACGCCAGGGGGCGATGTCGAGAGTCATGGCAAGGCGCGGCAGCACCTGTTTGAGATCCGTGGTGATCCCCACCTCGGCGGCGCGGCGCTTGCCGAACTCGGCAGCATCCACATCGAGATGGATCACCTTGGCCTCGGGGGCGAACTCCTCCAGCTTGCCGGTCACCCGATCATCGAAACGAGCCCCTACCACCAGCAGCAGATCGCACTGCTGCACCGCGTAGTTGGCCGCCTTGGTGCCGTGCATGCCGAGCATGCCCAGATAAACAGGGCTGTCGGGGTCGAGCGCACCAATCCCCTTGAGGGTGGTGACCGCAGGCATGCCGGTGACGGCGGCAAAGTCGCGCAACTGCTGCTCGGCATTGGCCATGCCTACCCCGCCGCCGACGTAGAGCACCGGACGCTCGGCGGCTGCTATCAGGGTACGGGCTGCGGTCAACTCCGAGGGATTGAGTGCCTGTGGCTCTTCCACCGCAAACAGCGGGCTCTGGGGCGGCACGGCGGCGATCTGCACATCCTTGGGAAAATCGATCAGCACCGGGCCCGGACGCCCTTCGGTTGCGATGGCAAAGGCTTCGGCGATGATCTGCGGCAAATCCGCTACGTCCGTCACCATAAAGGAGTGCTTGGTACAGGAAAGGGACATGCCGAGCACGTCGACCTCCTGAAACGCATCGGTACCGATGGCGGAACAGGGCACCTGACCGCTGATGGCCACCAGCGGCACCGAATCGAGCAGCGCCTCCGCCAGACCGGTTACCAGATTGGTAGCGCCGGGGCCGGAAGTAGCGATGCAGACCCCCACCTGACCGGAGGCGCGAGCATAACCGACCGCGGCCATGGCGGCACCCTGCTCGTGGCGGCAGAGCTGATGGGCCAGACCACCGTCATACAGAGCATCGTAGACCGGCATGATGGCCCCGCCCGGGTAACCAAACACCTGGGTCACACCCTGTTTCTTGAGAGCCTGTACCAAAAACTGCGCGCCGTTCATGTGGAAAATCCTGTCCTTTGGTCGAAAAAAAACCCCCGAGCTGTGAGGCTCGGGGGTCGCTTGTTTCGTTCTGTCCGGTGGTGGGTCTATCCCTTGTTCCGTGCAGCTAAACGAGCCCCGAGCGGTGAGATAATAATCACCACTAGGACCACAATAATGCTGACGAAACGGGAGGCCATGTTCATAGTTACAACCGGAAATCCTGTGAAATTGGGGCGGTTTCTACCGCGAATGGCTATTAGAACTAGCACGGTGATTTTTATTGGGCAAGCCTTTTTTTTTGTGACAACCCACTGATTTTGGCTATTCCCCAGCCGGAACTCTGGAATAAAAAACCAACAACAAGCAGTTAGTCAGAACATATATCAACTCAAGGACGGGATTTATGTCATTAGCTGTGGTTTATAGCCGTGCCAGCCTCGGGATCGCGGCCCCGCAAGTTACAGTGGAAGTTCACCTCTCCAACGGCCTGCCCGCCTTCAACATGGTCGGCCTGCCAGAAACCTCGGTTAAGGAGTCGCGAGATCGGGTCCGCAGCGCCCTGCTCAACGGTAATTTCGAGTTCCCGAGCAAACACATCACAGTCAATCTGGCCCCCGCCGACCTACCCAAGGAGGGGGGCCGTTTCGATCTGGCCATCGCCATCGGCATTCTCGCTGCTTCCAAGCAGATACCGGCAAAATACCTGCTCGATCATGAATTTTTGGGCGAATTGGCCCTGACCGGCGAGATCCGCCCCGTGCTCGGGGTGCTGCCCGCCGTGCTCGCCTGCCGGGATGCGGGGCGCACCCTGCTGGTACCGCGAGAGAACGGCCCCGAAGCCTCTCTCATTCAGGATGCCGAGGTGCGCACCGCCCACCAGTTGCTGGCCGTTACCGCCTGGCTGGCCGGTCAGTACGAACTGCCACTGCCGGATCAACAAAGCTCGGAGAGCCTGCCCGATGTGCCGGACCTGCAGGATGTGATCGGCCAGTCTCAGGCCAAGCGGGCGCTGGAGATCGCCGCCGCCGGCAGCCACAACCTGCTGTTCATCGGCCCGCCCGGCACCGGCAAGAGCATGCTGGCGAGCCGATTGCCCGGCATTCTGCCGCCGCTCAGCGAGCAGGAGGCGCAGCAGACCGCCGCCATCCACTCCATCGGCGG